>DQVR01000018.1 GCA_015661645.1 Pyrodictium delaneyi | reverse complement strand
GGCCCATGACGATGCTATCCTCATCCAGAGGGGGAGCCCAGGACTAGTATTCCAGAACACCTCTCGCAGGCTATAGTCTAGCGTAACGAACGGTATCACGTAGATAGGCCAGCCTACTATAGCCACTGCTAGGCCATAGCGTAGTAGCTTCTCTCTACTCCTCCCCGCCAGTGCGGAGACTACACCAGCTGCTATCAGTATGCCGGCGACGAGCGGGGCTACACCAGAGTAGTGTATAGGCATGGCCAAATCCATTCAACCTCCCATTCAAGGCATAGGCGAGGTAAATATGCTAGATGAGCTGAAGCGTGTACGCGAGCAGATAAATGCCTGCCACGACAAGTATTAAGCCGCTGACTCGGCTGAGTAGGGTGTAGCGCCCCATTATCCTGTTTATTATACTGCTGCCTAGCTTGCCTGCAGCGTAGACCGCTAGCGCTAGAGGGATACTGATACCCGCCGCGAAGCTAGCAGCTACTAGCATGCCGGAAGACATGTTTCCGACACCTGCTGCTAGGAGGAGGGCCCCGGCTACCAGCGGCAAGTTGCACTGGACGGCTAGGAAGCCGTAGACAGCACAGAAGCCCGTCAAGCCGCTGCGCCGCATGCTGACAATACTCTCTAACTCTATAGGGACACCCAGCATGCTCGCTGCACCCGCGGCTATGACCGCTGCAGCTACTACTGGAAGGAGTATGTTCTGGATAGACGCAACCAGGCTAGAGGCGAAGACGAAGAACACACCAACGGCTATTACCCCCACGAAGGCTGCTACACCACACGCAATACACCTCGACGCCGTCAGGGTCTTACCCGAGGTACTTATCACACTGACATAGGTTACCAGCAGCGGGAACACGCAGGGGGAGAATACGGCTACTATGCCCGCCGCCAGCGCTGCTAGAGCACCGACAACGCTAGCACTAGCGGCCGCCGCCAAAGCCTCTGCCGCCGAAGCCTCTTGCTGGACATGGGTCGTGGCAGCTGTAGCATTTACCCCAGGCTGGATTATCGTCGGAGGCTCCTTACCCTCAAGTATCGCCGACGCGTAGTCGAGGAGGTATGAAAGCCTGTCAATCTCGTAGGACGTGAGATCGGGAACATACTTACGCATAGTCTTTACCGCGTCTGATAAAGCGCCATAGCTTCCGTATAGCTCGCGCAGCGTCATGTTCTCCTTCAGGGCCCCGGCGAGCCTCTTTGCAAGAAGGTCTGGCTCACCTCTACGCGAGTCTAGCCACGCCTTTAACGACTCCTCGTCAAGCCCGCCTATCTCACCGTGACATGAGGAGCACCTATTGTTAAATATATGTAGCCCTTCTTCGGCTAGCTTCTGCGGGTCTGAAACCACGCTAAGTCCTGCGGAGAAGAGCGCCCAGTTGAGCATAGTACTAGTGATGTTATCGCCCCCAAATGCGCCTACATGCCGGGCTACGGGCTGACCCCCTACGAACACGATGAATGTCGGGGTATCGGTCACCCGGTACCGCCTAAACGCCTCCTCGGTGGCAGGACTGAAAACTATATGGTAGAACTGTACGGGAAGTGTGCTACTCTGACGCTCGAGCACAGCCCAGTACGGGTGCATTTGTTTACACGTGGGACATGCAGGAGATTCGAACATCACTGCTACAGGCTTCGTTGACGAGTTTATTATCTTCTCAAGCATGCTGGAGCTGGATATGACATACTCGTCCACGCTCATATAGTAGTTTGCTATTTTCTGCTCCTGGCCGAGAAGCAGCACTGTGGTCAAGGCACCCGCAACCACGAGGACTATTAATAATAGGCCTGCCTTCTTTGACTTCTGGAACCCGCGAAGGTCTAGACGCATCCTACGAGAGCCCTGCATATCTCTACACCGACTATCTCCATGCAGTATAGTCCCGTCTCACTACCTCTCTTGTGCTGGGAACACATCTTGCCATCCCTATAACTCTTTTATCCGACATATTACTTTTCAAAATATCTATAGTACTCAGACCGGGCTAGTACTCCCACCCACAGCTAGATTGCCTCAAGTATGTAGCGCGAAAGCCACACTGTTATTCCCACGAACGTCAGCGCAACAAGCGCAAGCCAAACTACTTCCATAACGTTGACAGCGCCGCCTGCAAGAGCTGCCACTATGCTAGGTGCGGCTGACTGCACATAAGGTAGGACCAGAACGAGCACCATAACTGGCATTAGCACTGCGCGAGCCTCGCTAAACACTAGTATAGCGGAAGTAAAGCTTGAGATAGCAGCGAGGTACATACTCGAAACAAGTGCCAGCAAAAACACAATAGGGCTAACCACGCTCCCCATCTGAGCGAAGAACCCCATAGCTAGGAGAAACACCAGTGTCTGTACAGAGACCACTATGAAGCTGTACACGAACTTCGCTACAAACACTATCTCTGCGCCTATCGGTGCAAGACGAAGACCATCAAGAGTACCCCGGTCAGCCTCACGGACAAAACTAGACAAGCTCCCAAACACCGCGAGGAATACAAGCACCAGTACTAGGGCGACGCTAGCAGCCGCCGTATTTACCCCCGCCGCCCCTCTCAGAACGTATGCCGAGAGAACGCCAGCTGCAAGCGAGAATACTAACATAGAGCCAGCTTCTACACGGCGGCGGAGATCAAGCAACACATCCCTACGCACAATAGCTGCCACAGCACCTACCGCGTTCAAACTCCTCCCCAGGGCCCTCGCATAGCCGCGCGTCCCTAGCATTAACAGCTACGCCTATGAAGCTGGGCTACAAGCGCATCTACACTAGCGCCGCCTCCTCTATCTCATGCTTTGTCTTAGCACGATCTACACGCTGCCTAGGACTGAGCCGCTCCTCTACGACACTAGTCTGCTGGCTCCCATAAAGGGCTCTTCCCACTATGTAATGCGGTAGCTCATGCCGTACAAAAGCGTCTACAACCTTAGCCTCGGCCCTCCTGAGGAGTTCTGCCAGCGTTGATACCGAAAGGCCGAGCTTCGCGGCTAATCCTTTCAGACTAATCCTCCGCGGAAAGCTATAGTAGCCCATGAGATAGGCATATACTATGGCTAGCTCTTGTTTCTCTGTAAGCATGTAGTCGTACTCATCTATACCATGGCTGTGGACTGGCTCACAACCCCAACGGCGTAACTCATCATAAGCACTTCCACGCGCAACAATGAACTCATAGAGAGCACCCATGGGAGTTATAACTATAGATTTAGCCATTGAGCCTAGGGGTGTTGAAACAAGTGGACACTTCCCACATGACGCATTCGACAAGCATCTACTACACTTATTCTTTGATATAAGTATACGCAAGACTCGGTTAAACTTGTTCGAGTAGACCTGCTGAAAATATATCTCCTTGGCAAGGCGCAGCTGCCGGTCAAATCCCTCGACGAGCGCCTTATCGCCGCTTACTCTGGCCCATATCTCGGTGTACTCTTCATCGTATAGATTTACACGTAGTATGCGGAGAGCAAGCCTCGTAACCCCGTCCCCGCCTATAATACCGTCCACGTGTACACCGGGATCATCCTGCTCCTGTAGCTCAAACGAGGCGTAGGCAGCTCTTACTATCTCGTATAGCGGGCAACCCATTTCACGTAGACAGTATAACACGAATGGCGGCTTGCGTGACAAGTCGCACACCCCAAAGGGTAGCAGGCGTTTTCAAGCGCAACCACTGCGCTGTGTCTACTGAATACCAAATTCATGTTATAAATTCTGCCTCTATGAATAAACGTAAAACTATAAATATTAAAACCATTATATTTCTTATAAATTTGGTATATATGTAACGATTTGGATACAGCCACTACTTCCTCCTACTATATAAGCCTTTAAGCGTAAAGCCAGCAAGTAGACCAGCACCAAGGCCTAAAGCGAACACATATACTCTTTCTGCACTATGAGCACTAGGCAGGCAAGGCGTATACGTAGTGTCGCCGCCTACGACACTAGCCGTGGCGTTAGAGCCCGCATTACTACTATGAACCAAGGCTGCCCTAGTACATGTATCACCCTCAGCTTCTCTAGCTACAGAAGAATAGCCCGCTCGTTCAACGTAGCTATGAGTATCTGTGGCATTCTGAGGGCTAAGTACCATATACTCCCCGGCCTTTTTACTAGTCGCGTTTTCTGCCCGAAATACCTCTGTATCGATAAATGGCCAATCTACCACACTCCTACTAGCCGCTTCGAACACCTTACCCATAGCGGCCTCAAGGCGCCCTTTACACTGGAAGGGTGCTTCGGAATGCATTATCCTCGCTATGTCTAGCAAACTTACTGGCTTCTTATGCTCACCTGCTAACGACGCATTATAGAGTATACTTATCGCCCTCATGTAGAGGTCCTCATTACACGCCTTCACCCCGGCATACCATAACGCAGCATTGACTCTCATCCATACAGCATACTGCTCGCCAGCTTCAAGCATAATACGCAGATAACTAGCAGCCTTCTCATACAACTCAGGGCTTGTGTCATGAAGAGCCTTCAATGCTAAGAACTCTGCAGCTGCTTCTTGGAAGCTAAAATCACCATAAAGCATGCCATGATTAAACCATCCATGCACAGCCTCGTGCGCCACTGTGTGGACTAGCCATGAAATCTCATCTATTTGGCTAGAATCAATCTTCAGATACACAACGCCGCCCAGACTGTGAGCGCTACCCGGCGGCTGGAAATAATGCTCATTAGCTCCAACTATGGCTACCACGACAGGAGCACGAGGACTTGGCCCCAACCATCGGGATAGCGCCGAGCGTACTACAGTAACACTCTCAACAACATACTTCACAATTTCTCCTCCTATACCATGTGCTGCTACTACAGTGATATTGGTATGGCCTAGATCCTCTACTCTATATGCCGAAACATTAGCCACTACTATACCGTCAAATACATAATGCTTAACAAAAGACACCACATCCACCGTATATGGCCCGCCGAGAGGCCCGTAGCCACGCCAGTCTAGGCTACTCCTAACAATGTATCCTTTAGGAGCCGATACAACTACCCGGATAGAGCGATTCCCGTGGACTGTAGCTAGAAGCTGTATCTCGGATAGTGCTGAATGGCATACACTATCCAATATATAGTAGAGCGGAGCTACGACGATACTGCTGGATATGCCGCGTGTTTGGACATAGTAGGCGTTTGGCCTTAGTACTCCGATGCATTCTATGTCTACATCTACGCCCTCCAGCATTATCTTCATACTCCATGTTGACTCGTCTACAGGCTTCATGAACACAATAATTAGATTATAGTCTGAGGCTGGTCCAGACGTAGCATATGCTACATGCAGTATTGCTGTAGCAGCTATTAGCACTACTATTGAGGCTAGACGGGCCGTAGGCATAGGCTCCGCCTCTACTTTTTATAGTTCTTTTGGAACTAGGAATAATTGTGGCTTGTGTAGCTGCCAAGAAAGGAGGACATCATAAAATCTAGCCATTAGGACTAGGCGTGTCCTCGATACAAGAGAATGTGAACAAGGAAAATTTTTGTAATTGAGTAAAAAACGATGAG
>DQVR01000077.1 GCA_015661645.1 Pyrodictium delaneyi | reverse complement strand
CTCACGTATCTCCGGCGCCTTCTTGGCTACGGCAGGCCTCTCGTAGACCTCTATCAGCCACTCCTCTATCTTCTCGGCGAAGTGCATTATGCCCTCCCACCAGGTAAAGTCGGGGCCGAAGTGTGCAGCAGACATCTTGGTAGGCCTGTTGGCCATAGCGCCTAGGTTCCTCACTAACCATATGTCCATTGGTGTGAACAAGCCCTTAGCCTTCAGCATATTGGCTATAGTTATCACATACTCGTCCCTCATGTAGTCTACCAGTATTATCATCCAGTCGTAGGTCTTCAGCCACGCTGCCGCATACTCCTTAGTGTGGCACTGGGCACACATGTCGATCGCTCTCTGCCTACGCGCCTTCCAGTCGGGCTCCGGGTACACTAGCATTATTGTATCACCGGTCGTCGGGCTCTTGAACACTGGCGCGTGTGTCGCAGTTGCTGTTGGTATAGCAGGGTCAGGCAGGCCTGCAACACGTGGTAGCGTGTACATCCACTTGCCTAGCTTGAACTTGCTTACTATTGCTACGTCGTGGCTGCTAGCATACTTAACCTCGCCGCGCTCATTGAACACTGCCGCCATGTGGCAGGTTACACATGTCGGTGCCCTGTAGTCGCGGCCCGGCATCCAGTTGTTCACAGGCTTGTCCCAGTCCCAGTCCTCAGCCTCGCCCCAGAACATTGCACCGTGGACGCTCTTGCTCCACTGCTCGTCGTTCGGGTGGTCTGGACCAGTGTGGCAGCGGCCACACGCTTGGTAGGAGCCCTTCCTGGCTATCTTCACGCTGAAGCCGTGGTACGGGTGGCACGCCTCACAGCTGCCTAGGCTGCCATCGGGGTTCACACGGCCTATGCCGTGGTTGTTCACGAATGCTGGGTCGTATACTACCTTCTCGGGGGCCTTGCCCTCCTTCATGTACTCCATTAGCTCGTCTAGGCTTGGGTAGGCAAACGCGTCCTCAATATCCATACGCACGCCGTGACATGCTAGACAGCCGCGTATGCCCCAGAAGTAGAGTGCTTTCTGGGCCACGTAGTTGTCTATACTTAGACCCAGCGGGTTATACGGGATTATGGCGTTAGTCGGGTCCTCTTCTAGCACAACCTTACCGTACTTCTGGTCTCCGACGAAATCGCGCACAATCTTAGGCACCCATTCGGTCTCTATGTACTCGGCCGGCACCTTGAAGTGCTCATCCCAGCCAAACTGCTTCGCCAGGATCATCCAGAACGCTGGCTCCTCCCTTAGCATGTAGGCATGAAGCCCTGCGAATGCGTGGACGCTCTTCTGGAACTCCTCTGCTATCGCTGGGTGGCAACGGCCACACTGTTTGGGTGTCACTAGGGTTGTTATGTAGTAGCCGTAGTGCTCGTAGACGTCTGGCCTTGTGCCGGGCCTAGCACTGTGGCACTCGTAGCAGCATACACCGACCATGCGGTGCTTGCTCTTGTACCAGTCGTATACTACGAAGGGTGTAGCCCGCATATGACACTCTACACAGTCCTTGGACTCCTGTGTGAGTTGCACTCCGGAGAGGCTGATCTCCTCGCCCCAGCTGTATGTCGCTGCCTGTGCTAGGGGCGCTAGGCTGGGGAGGAGGAAGAGGGATATAATCCAAAAGACTACTACCTTGGCTAGAGGCTTCTGCATCCTCTCACCTACTCTGTTACTCCACGTCTTACTATAGATTCTACATGTTATTTAAATTTAATTTATTATTTTTTCCGCGAGTAAGATATTTGAATCCTATGATATAAATCTTGTCTTCATCCAGAAACAGCCAAATATATTTCAACAAGTGATAAAAATAAGCCAAGCACAGAATAGCCCGATATTGTGCTTCGGCAAAAAGACCAGCAAGCTAGAGCCGAAAATGACTAGACCATAATAGTCAGAATGCATAACTGCCTAAATGGTCAGCTATAACACCATAGACAACATCCCACAAGAGAGCCTCTCGTAGCAAAGTATAGCCGCATAAGAGTGGTAATAAGAGTGGTAAACGGCCACTTCAAAGCACGAGCGGTAAAAACACTCGGATAAACGGTAAAGCATCCCAAGGCTTGGCCTTCGGGCTGCTAGTGTCTCTCCTTCCTGCGCCTCAGGGTATACTCAACTACCGCATACCCTGTTGCTGCGACTGCAGCAGCTATGGCAGCATTGAGCGCCACCGATCCTGTGAGGCCTCCGCTTTCTTTAGGCTGCTTTATAACGACTACTTTGACTACAGGTGCTGTCTGGCTATCCGTGTAGACGTTAACGTCACCACCTAGCACCTTGCCGCCGCTAGGCTTGAAGAAGGCAAGCCTTACTTTGAAGAAGTACTGGGCAACATAATCGCCAACGGGTGCTGAGAAGTAGCGCGAATGCGGCCTTACAACAACTGTTACGTTCTTGAGGGGGCCGGTATAGGCCCCGCTTGCTATGTGGAGGGTCCCTGTGCCTATAGTGCCTCCTCCCTCCGCCCATGCATTCATAGACTCTACAGGCTTGAACGTGGTGGGATCAATCCGGTATCCTGGGTCTACTACCTGCACTGTTACTATACCGTCCCACGGCCCGGTCCAGTTGGTTGTTATCGTAAAGTTCACTGTGCCTAGGCCCTCTTCGGGGCCTATATAGAAGAGTGTGTCGGGATAGTAGACGTCTATCTTAACCCTTATCTTACGCCCATCAGCTAGCGTCTGGATGAAAGGGCCTAGCTCAGCGTGGTATATTTTTACCTTTACAGTTCGCTCGGCTAGTGCAGGTGTCGTAATACTCGCTAGCACAATTATAGTTATAGCAACTAGAGTAGCAGCCATACGGTGCATCGACGCCCACCTCGTCAGCTTCGTCTTACGGTCTTT
>DQVR01000028.1 GCA_015661645.1 Pyrodictium delaneyi | reverse complement strand
GGTGTTTTACGCGTGATCAGAGGCTTTGGTTGCTATTAGGATTTGCTGGTGGCTTTATGACATTCTCAACTTTCATGTACGAGGGTTTTCGATGCTGAGAGGGCATCAGGTAGCGCAGATGCTCGCCTATATGGCGTTGAGTGTAGTCTCGGGGATTTTCAGTATATCTAGGCTTTTTATCGTAGCTGGCCTGGTGTACGGGCGTGCCGTGCTGGCTACGCCTTGGGGTATACATTGGTGAGTCAGACCGCTACTGTGGGAAGCCCTCTACATGTACCTTCTCGGATTGGTTCGCAAACGTGGCCTAGAGAGCGCTACAGTGGTTCGGGGATAGCAGGCTGCGGAAGCCATAGCATGATTCTTGCTGCTGGCGTGCTGAGGCTCTCGGAGGGCCTTCCGGTGATAGTAATAGTGGAGGTAGTTGACGAGGAGGATACTAAAGAGCGTGGTTGACGGGGTTATGGAGGCTGTGAGGAATGGTCTCGTGGCACTGGAGCCGTGGAGGCGCTCTATCTACGGTAGCAGGGGTGCCAGGGCTAGAGCCCTGCACTCTAAATACCCGGGGCTATAAGTGGTATTACCACTGCCGGTGTGCAACTGGATGTCTGCAGAGGCACTCCCAGAGAGGCCACTGACGCATGTTACCGGCATCTTGCCTCAGCTCCAGCCTAGGCCCAAGACACGCTTCAGCATACGCAAGGACGAGGCGGGCCGGCTCGTGCCCAGGCACTACGAGGGCGTAGACCCTGCGCTCGTCGGAGAGAAAGCCTTTGAGCACCCTACAGTAAAGAAATGGTGGCAATGGCTAAAGGGAGACTATGGGCCTAGCGCTAGTACTGTTCTGATAACACCGTGTAGCAGTGTGAAGCCCTACACCAGGAGCCCCACCTCGCGGAAGATACGGGGGCTGCTGCAGCGCCTCGGGCTCTGGAGCAGCGACGGGGATAGGCCCGCTGGGATAGAATGGCTCTACTTCTCAGACCTGTTGATACTAGTGCCATACGAGCGTGCCGAGGAATACCCTGCCTGCTGCTACGAGGTGCCGCCGGACATAGTGCTGGGTAACTCTAGGCTAGAGGGCCTAGTAGCCGGCTTACTCGCCGAAGCCATGGAGGCTGTTGTCCGGCGAGGCGTAGTGGATGCAGTCGTGTTCCTGCCGCGTAAGCACTTGAGTCTCTGGGAGAAGGCTCGCCAAAGGGCATCTGTATGGCCTCGTGAGCATCGCGTTACGTATACACTCTTCTCGACGAAGAGGCTTGGCGAGACAATAGCCGGGGTTGTTGGGCGCAGGTAGCTAGATTTCCACCCTCTTTGTGTAATACAACATCTAGCATCATATAGATTAAAACTTAAATATGGTCTGTGGGAGAGCTGTGTTCCTGGCGCATAGAAGCGTCTAATCCCGCATGGAGACTCGTGTACGGCTAATGGCCCTTCACGGGGGAGGTGGTGCCGTTGGATTCGGCATGGAGATAACTAAGCTGGAGAAGCTGCGTCCTTGCATTGAGGGAGCCCGTATTCTGATAACAGACCCCGTTGATGGGCTCCTTCTCGAAGCCCTCAAGGCCGCGGGACTGGAAGTCGACTACCGGCCTGGTATAAGCCGCGGAGAGATTCTCGTAGCAATACCAGAGTACGATGCGCTAGTAGTACGCAGCCGTACAAAGGTCGACAGAGTGGTTATAGAGCGGGCTGAGAAGCTCAAGGTAATAGCGCGTGCAGGCGTGGGCCTGGATAACGTGGATGTACACACTGCACAAGAGCGTGGTATAAGGGTCGTAAATGCGCCGGGCGCCGCGACGCAGAGCGTAGCGGAACTCACCATAGCCCTGCTGATAGCTGCTGCACGCCGTGTGCCGGAGTCAATAGAACTTGCCCGAAAAGGTGTGTGGAAGAAGGTAATGGGTATAGAGCTCTTCGGTAAGACGCTAGCCGTGATAGGATTCGGTAGGATAGGCCGTAGAGTAGCAGAAATAGCCAAGGCGATCGGCATGAACATTGTCGCATACGATGTTATGGACGTAACAGGATACGCCGAGAAGCTCGGTGCGAGGGTGGCGCAGAGCCTGCATGACGCTCTAGCCGGGGCAGACGCGGTAACACTCCACGTGCCGCTCACCACCGACACATACCACTTGATAAGCTGGGATGAGTTTAGAGTAATGAAGCGCGGTGTGATACTAGTCAATACGAGCCGTGGAGCAGTTGTAGATGCTGAGGCCCTCCTTTGGGCCCTAGATGAGGGCATTGTGGGTGCTGCAGCCCTTGATGTCCTAGAGCACGAGCCGCCGGCGACGGAGGCTGAGAAGAAGCTTGCAGCGCACCCGAGGGTCATACTGACAACACACATAGGTGCTTCAACGATCGAAGCTCAGCGCCGTGTAGCTGTGGAGACAGCACGTAAGCTTCTAGAAGCACTGGCGGAGGCCAGGGGGTGCTGAAAAGGTGAAGGCGCGGATACTCTTTACGCCCGGCCCCGTCATGATGCACGAGCGTGTGCTGAAGGCTATGGCGGAGCAGGTGGTTAGCCATAGGTCCGAAGAGTTCCGCCAGCTGCTCGACGATGTGAGGGCCCTTCTTGCCAAGGTCTATGGTGGTGGCGAGCCTCTCGTACTGACGGGTAGCGGTACGCTGGCCGTCGAATCCATGGCGTGGAGCCTCGTGGAGCCTGGCGAGCGCGTGCTAGTTGTGAGCCACGGCGAGTTCGGCGAGAGGCTAGCAGACGCTTTAGCACGTAGAGGCGCTGTAATTGATGTCGTTGGGGCGGAGCAGCCGGGCAGGCATGTCCCCGTGGAGAGTGTGGCTGCGAAGCTCGACGAGGAGGAGTACGCTGCCGTGGCGATGGTGTATACGGAGACTAGCCTGGGGCTCAGCTACCGCGACGTGGAGCAGATAGCGAGGAAGGCTAAGAGCCAGGGCGCCTTGGTGATTGTTGACGCTGTATCCGCGCTAGCTGGCGAGCGTGTACCAAGCCCTGGCGTGGTTGACGCAGTGGCTTCTGCTGCGCAGAAGGCTATAGCAGGGCCGCCCGGCGTCTCGTTCGTCGCCGTGTCAAGAGAGGCGATAGAGAAGATGAGGAAGGTGGCTAGGAAGCCGCCGAGCTACCTCGACCTAGAGAAGGTCTACCGGTTCCATAGTGAGAGAAAGGAAACCCCCTATACGCCGGCAGTAAACCTGCTCTACGGGCTCCGCGAGGCGCTGCAGCTCATAGCCGAGAGGGGGCTGGACGCGTGGATAGAGATGCACCGTGAGCGGGCAGAACTGCTCTACAGCAAGCTACCCGGCTACGGTCTCCAGCCGGTAGTAGAGCCCGGGTACAGGGCTAACACGGTGGCGGCATTCTACACGCCTCTGCCGAGTAGCATACTGGCATCCGAGCTAGCCAAGCGCGGCATAAAGATCGCCAGGGGTATGGGGGGCCTTAAGGACCGTGTGGTGAGGATAGCTACCATGGGCTGGCTGCCTGAGGACGCGTACGAGAGGCTGTTTACGGCACTCTCGGAGATTCTAGCCTAGGACTCCCGCAGGCCGTATGTATCGGCAAGGGGACGCCGGGTACAGTTCTTCTTTCTCGGCACTCTCGGCTTGGTCCTCCGGGCATGTTGTGGCCTGGCGGTATTTATCCGCGGTCTTCGCTATAAGGTAGTACCGGGCTAGTACCTGGGTTCCGGGCCTCGGAGGCCTATGACGTGGGGCTGGAAGTGGAGAAGCCCTAGCATACTCCTGGAAGGCGCTGAGCGCTTCGAGCGTGTAGAGGTACCCGTCTACTGTAGCACGGGCGGGCCCTTGTTCAAAACCCTTCTGAGCAGTAGGTGTCGCATGGACTGCCGGTACTGTCCATTTGCCCGGGGTGTGAGGGCTCCGCGGGAGGCGTGGCGCCGCGACAAGCTTGTCCGCGTCTTTCTCGAGGCGTACCGCCGGGGCCTCGTCCGCGGCCTATTCCTCAGCAGCGGGCTCTACGGCGACCCCGAGCGTGTTAGCCTCGACGTAGTAGAAGTGGCGGAGGAGCTACGCCGCCGCGGCTACCGCGGCTACATACACCTACGCCTTATGCCGGGGACCCCGCTCTGGCTAGTTCGCGAGGCGCTCCGGCTAGCGGACCGTGTGGGCCTGAATATCGAAGCTCCCGGGCCCAGCTTCTTCTCCGAGATAGCGCCGAGCAAGGGCAGGTGGAGCCTGGACCTGCTGAGCCGCCTACTCTATGCAGCCCACGTGGCGCGGGATCCCAGACGCGTAGACACGCAACTCGTGCTCGGCGCCTCCGGCGAGAGCGATAGGGACGTCATAGCGCTTGTGGAGTACCTAGCCGAATCCGGGGTAGGCCGCGTACACTTCAGCCCCTACACGCCGGTCCGCGGCACACCCCTTGCCAGCGTGCGTAGTAGGCCCACGCCTCTCTGGAGGAGCCGCCAGCTCTACGAGGCGGAGGTGCTCATACGCGACTACGGGTTTAGGGCGCACGACTTCGAACCCATTCTGGACGACGAGGGGAACATACCGCCGTCCAGCATGCAGCTGAAGAAGCGGCTAGCACTCGCGCACCCCGAGTGGTTCCCGGTAAACCCCGAGACTGCTAGCATGTATGAACTCCTACGTGTACCGGGGATAGGGCCTAAAAGAGCCCAGATGATAGTAGAGGTGCGTAACCGCGGGGAGCTGGACCTAGCAGAGCTACGCCGGATACTCGGCCCTGTGTGGCGGGCTGCACAGCGCTTCCTAGACCTAAGTTCTCTAAGCCGTAGCATGCTGACCAGCTACATGTAGGCCAGCGGCGGACTAGGGAATACCTGTATGTGGCGTCCTGTGGGCCTTGTAGAAGGGGCTAACAGCGTACGGGAAGACCCGGGGGTGGCGCAGCCGGTGTCCACGGGCCTCCGGCTAGAGCGTGTTGCCCGTAGGCAGGCTGGTACAGCAGTGCTAGCGGCTACAAGCATCGTGCCCTTTCTGGTGGCGTATATTGGCTACGAGCTTGCGCGGAGCGCTGCGCTAGCACTAAGAGGCGTGATAGCGTATGAGCCCCTAGTGAGTATAGAGAGGAGATTCCTCGGGGAGCCGCTTGCCGTCATACTGTCTGTTTACCGGAATAAGCTGCTCGACATAGTCACTGGTATAGTCTACGCGGTTCACCCAATATACTTCCTATTGTTCTCCTTATACCTCATATACCGCGACATAATCTTATCCCGTGGCTTGCTCGCGTCATTTGCGACAGCCAGTACTGTGGCCATTCTAGTCTACGCGCTTTACCCGACAGCACCGCCGTGGATAGCTATACCCGGTGTATCGAGGCCGCCAAACCTTCTGCTAGAGCTAGTGGAGTCTATCCTAGGTAGCCGTGTAGACCCCAACCCCTTCGCAGCTATACCTAGTATGCACGTCTGCATGGCCACTATATTCGCGTACTACTATTGGCGGGTGAGCGGCAGAATGGCTCCCGGCGCAGCGTGGGTTATCTTGATGGCGTTCTCTACGCTATATACTGCGAATCACTACCTCGTAGACGTGGTAGCAGGCTCTATGCTAGGGCTCGTGTCGTGCAGTGTTGGCTGGAGGCTTGCTAAGCCTTCTAGCCGCCCAGACTAATAATAGGAATAGACACTCTAACCATGCTTCCATCGTTGAGTATGAGGCCCAGTACCAGGGGCTCCGAGGAGTACAGCCTAACGATGAATTTCGCCATGTCCACACGGCCCCACGAGCTATATGCTACTATGAGGCGTGAATAAGCAGTGGTGGCGTTAGCGGCCACCATACCGCCTAGCGGCACAGTGAAGCCGTTTATAGGGCCATTGACTACGCGCTCCCACGTGACAGTCTCTTGTCCTATGAATAGCTTAGCGTGAAGCATGCCATGAGGCTTGGGATCCAGGGGAGAAACGGTGAGGTAGTATGCAGTGTCGGTGCTCGGGACTACGCCGCTAAGCTCTATCGAGGACACTGTTCCCGATGGTATGTGGATAGTGTAAGTGGATATAGGCCGTGGGCTGCTAAGCTCCTCCGCGGTATCCAGTAGCGTAGATGCGTTGAACGCGAGCTCTAGTGTAGTCCAAGGTGAAGGCATAACCACGATTAAGCCTTCAGCATCACCCTGGTGTCTTCTCGCATCAAGCGCTATGGCTACTTCTCTCTGAACATATATGCCTCCCCAAGGAACAGTGATATCAATACTACTGTCATTTAGCCTAATGTTGATGGCCTTTACGAGGAATACCCTATCGGCTATTATGTACAGGCTGCAATGGAGGCTTTTGCTAGCTAGTATGCAGTAGCCGTTAGCATACCCCGCGTCTACTTGTATCTCGTCTACGCTGTACCCATTACTGGCCCTTGTCGAGTGGTGGTAGAGTGTACAAGCAGCTGCTGTGGCGGCTAAAGCCAGGAGCAATGCCATGTACCTAGCCTGTACCGGCCGTCTGCGTGCAGCCACTCGCATAGCCCAGGAGACCTAGGCACCACGATTATATTAGAAGATATTAGTTACACGCTATGAAAGCTGGTGTGCTAGCCGCCAGTCTACGTCGAACCGGACGGGGCTTCCAGGCTGTAGAGACTCCGCGTCGCGGGGGTGCACGTAGGCCCTCATAGTTCCGGCAGGCGTGTCGATGAAGGCTATTATCCTTCCGCGCTCACGGACAATGCCTCGTAGCAGGCCTCTGTACCCGCCGTCCTCTGTAAGGTGTAATGCTTCGGGAGGTATAGCGAAAACCCCTCTAAACTCGGGGTCGAGGCTGCCCGCCTCGACCACATTATGGCCGAGGAAAGCGGCTACGCGTCTAGATGGAGGCTTATAGTAGACATCAATGGTTCTCCCAAACGCCTCCATACGGCCGTCGATGAGCACTGCTAGGTGTGTTGCCAGCGCCAGTGCTTCATCCTGATCGTGTGTCACGTGTATAACCGTGACGCCAGTGGCCTGGTGCAGCTTCAGTAGCTCAGCCCGAAGCTGCTCGGCAAGAGGGCGGTCTAGGTGGCTTAGAGGCTCGTCAAGAAGCAGTATTCTAGCCCTTGTAGCGAGTGCTACCGCTATCGCCGCTCTCTGTAGCTGGCCTCCGCTAAGCTGCCCGGGTTTACGGCTGAGAATGTGATCTATCCCGAGCATCCCTGCTAAGCGCCACGCCTCAGCTCTAGCAGCCTCCCTGCCGAGGCCAGCCCTCATCTCGGCGGCAAGCACTATGTTTTCCTCGATAGTCAAGTGTGGGAGGAGGCCAGGCAGCTGCTGTACTAGTGCTACACCCCGCTCCCAGGGAGGAGACCCGGTAACGTCGCGGCCGCCGACTAGTATCCGTCCCTTGTCCGGCTCTAGAAGCCCAGCTATCGTCCTCAGTAGCGTGGTCTTACCGGAGCCACTCGGCCCCAGAACTACCAGGTAGCTCCCCTTCTCTAGAGAAAAATCTATACCGACAAGCACCGGCTTACTGTCAATACTGACGCTCAACCCCTCTACACGTATACCTAGCTGCCGCTTCATATCAGGCTACAGCCCACAATAAAAGGGATAGACAGCGGCTTCAATTAGCTCCACCGGCGGTACCTCCGGCTTCAGGATCGCGTGCTAGCAGGTAATCCGGGGCGCAGCCTCTGGGTAGACGTGTTGTACGCTGTAGCTCCCAGATGTAGTGCCGCTAAGCATGGTAGGGGGCGTAGTTTTTCGATAAGACCCTCTGCCACGAGTAGGGGCAAGTACTTAAGCTACCAGTCTACGCAGCGTGAGCCCGTAACGGGTGCGCCAGATATGCAGACGCTGATTCAAGAACAGTACGACTACGCCAGGATACACCGCACGGACGTACCGCTGCAGATAATGAAGCCTGCTACCAGTATAAACCTTGACGAGTTCTTGTGGAGCGAGGACCCGAACATAAAGGAGATACTTCTCACATCCAGCAGCCTCGAGGACGCTAGACGCAGTCTCTTCCTATACCTGAACCGGCTCGAGTGGAGCCTGCTCAGCGGCGAGCACAAGCTGCACCCTCTCATAGAGGCTGTAGCCCGCGACGCGATGCGCGTATTCAAGAACATTATATCCACGAGGAACGAGAAGCTTACAGGCTACAGCGCCCTGTACTACATATGGCGCCTAGCCAAGGAAGGCCAGGCAGCAGCAAAGGAAGTCGATGAAGGCTTCGTGTACGAGCTCAAACACTTGTTCAAGGCGATAAACGGCAGGCCCGACATCTACCCCGCGAAGTACGCTGAAGGGCTCGAGCAGGTAGACTTTAGCAGGATAAAGGGCCGCGAGGCCGGAATAGCAAGGAGCAATTACCTAGACGAGCTCGCCAAAAGGGTAAAGGAGTATCTCAAGCGGTACCCTAGCGGGCTAGATCCCAAGGTAGTAGAGAAGAGAAGGGAGAACGTGAAACGGATACTAGAGGTCCTCGGCGGTAGCATGGATGACTGGAGAGACTACCGCTGGCACTTCCGTAACGTACTGAAGGGCCGTCGTGGGATCAAGATACTCCAGGACCTGCTACGCCTCGACGAAGACGATGTAAAGGCGCTGGTGGATGCCCTGGAGTACAAGGTGCCGTTCGGGGTAACCCCGTACTATCTGCACCTCTTCGACCTAGACACTCCGTGGAGCCACGACTACCACGTGAGACGCCAGGTGCTGCCGCCACTCCACTACGTCAAGACTATGATAGAGCACCGTAAGGAGCGCGAGTACTACTTCGACTTCATGGGCGAGCATGATACCAGCCCGCACCCGCTCATAACACGCCGCTACCCGATGGTAGCGATACTGAAAGCCGCCAACACGTGCCCGCAGATCTGTGTCTACTGTCAGCGCAACTGGGAGATAGTAACAGCGATGGACCCCGAGGGTATACCTACAAAGAAGCTCATAGACAAGGCTATAGACTGGTTTGCAGAGCACCCGGAGGTACGTGATGTACTGGTGACCGGCGGCGACCCAATGATACTGAGTGACGACATGATAGAGCATATTATCAAGAGGCTCTCGGAGCTGGATCACGTAGAGCTGATACGCATAGGTACGCGTATACTCGTGACCGTTCCCTTCAGGATAACGGATGAACTCGCAGAGATGCTCGGTAGCTACATAGAGCCAGGCAAGCGCGTAATAACCGTCTCGACGCACTTTGAGTCTGCTTACGAGGTGACACCCGAGGTAGCCGAGGCCGCGTTTAAGCTGCGCCGTAACGGCCTAATGATATACAACCAGCAGGTATACACGTTCTGGGTGAGCCGCCGCTTCGAGACAGTAGCGCTGAGGATAGCGCTGAAGAAGGCCGGTATAGACCCCTATTACAACTTCTACCCTAAGGGCAAGTGGGAGACCAAGGACTACCTCGTACCAGTGGCGAGAATATTACAGGAGCGCAAGGAGGAAGCACGCCTGCTGCCGGGCAGCTTTCGCACTGAAGAGCCAGTATTTAACGTGCCGAGGCTTGGTAAGAACCATCTACGCGCAGGCCAGGACCACGAGCTGATAATGATACGGCCCGACGGGCGCCGTGTATACCTCTGGCACCCCTGGGAGAAGAACATACAGCTAGTAGACCCATACATATACACAGACATAGTGTCGATAAAGATGTATCTCGACAAGCTACAGGAGGTCTTCGGTGAAGACCCAGAAGACTATAAAAGCATATGGTACTACTACTAGCTCAACCCCTATACCGCAATAAGGTTTATCCGGCTCACGTCTCTACATCACCCCCAGGTCCTCGCAGGTCACGCGCACCCTGTCTATTAACCGCCTGGGTATAACATAGCCTTCTCTGTATCCTCTAGGTCCTCTGCGCCGCGCTCTTCGGGTACACGTATCGGCCCCTCTGTGCTCTACTGGATGGTGTACAGTATGCAGCTTCTATAGCAATCGAGCTGCATAGATATACAAAGAAGTCAAACCACGTGCCCATAACTGTTCACCGGGCAGTCAAATATATAGCGGAAACAGCACCTACTACATGAAGAAAGTGATGGATTCTGCATCAAATAATGTACAGAGAAGTTAAATCCCGTGTACCAGCTGGCCCGGAAGTACGGACTCCTACACATCTGGTGCGGAAACAGTCTCAGCCCCATTTGTCCTATCGATCAGTAGTCCGGGCCTCAACTCCGGCAAGTTATTAGCACCCCTTGCACTACACGGCCTACCCGCTAGCAGTCTATCCTTGCAGGGTAACTGCACCTCTACCCTTCTCTTGCCAGTATACGGGGGTGGTGCGGTTTTACGGACGTAGCAGAGCTAGAACTGTACCGTGACGTGTTTCCGTACACAGCGCCTCCCCGGATAATGTTCGGCGGGGAGGCTCCTCGCTGGTTTGAGCCAGATAAGATAGTGGTAACCGATACCACACTGAGGGATGGGCAACAGGGTTGGCGCCCGATAACAGTTCAGGAGGGGCTAAGGATATACGAGCTGTTAGTGGAACTAGGTGGCCGTGGGGCCATAGCGTCGGCAGAACTCTTCCTCTACACGCCGAGAGACCGTGAGCTGGTAAAGAGGATAAGGGAGTACGGCGCCGAGTATCCCAAGCCTATAGGCTGGATAAGGGCTACCATGAACGACCTGAAGCTGGTGATAGAGGCGGGTCTCGACGAGACCACCATACTCACCAGTATAAGCGATTACCATATCTACTATAAGTTCGGCGTGACGAGAGATAAGGCTTTCAACAAGTATCTAATGGTAGTCGAGGAGGCTATGAAGCGCGGTATAGTTGTGCGGTGTACGCTAGAGGATGCTACGAGGGCGAGTCTCGAGAAGAATATACTACCATTTGTAGAGAAGTTGATAGCACTCAGTGAACACTACGGCGTAACATTCCGCGTAAAGGTGGCGGATACCCTAGGCCTGGGCCTACCGTTCCCCGAGGCGGCGCCGCCTCGGGGAATACCGGCGCTTATAGAGGCTCTACGTGAGGCCGGGCTAGCAGCCGAGCAGATAGAGTTCCACGGCCACAACGACCTAGGCCTAGTAGTGGCGAACCATCTGGCAGCCTGGCTCCACGGAGCCGGTATGAGCAACTGTACCCTGCTGGGTATAGGCGAGAGGGCTGGCAACTGCCCGTTAGAGGTAATGCTGCTCCACTACGCTGGCCTCACCGGGCGGCTAGACCGTGTGAACTTAGAAGCACTACCGAGGGTCGTTGAGCTGCTCGAAGAGATGGGCTATAGTGTACCAGAGTACCAGCCAGTTGTCGGCCGTAACGCTTTCCGGACAAAAGCTGGTGTACACATAGACGGCCTACTGAAGAACCCGGAAGTCTACTTGCCTTTCGACCCAGGCATAGTGGGGAGAAGGGCCGACATAGCTGTGACCGCCTATGGAGGCCGTGCAGCAGTGGTAATGTGGCTGCGTGCACGGCTACCGGAGAAGATAGCCGAGACCATAGACAAGGATGACCCTCGTGTGGAGGCGATCTACCGGGAGGTAGTGAGGCTCTTTGAGGAGAGTGGCCGGCACACGCCCCTGAGCGACGAGGAAATGTTGCATATAGCTATGCGCTACTTCCCCGAAATCAGTAAGAACGACTAGTCGCAGCTCCAGTATTTTATAACTACGGATTATGTGAAGGCTCTGGGCAAATAGTATATATAGAGTTATAACTGTGGGACTACGTGAAGCCCCGTGACGCTAGAAGGGTGCTCTGGACCGTCGACCCTCCACACATGAAGTAGGTACATTGTGGAACATAGCTAGACCCCCTATTCGCTGGCAGTATGTGAATGCGGTCTAGAAGCCCTTCGGGGACGATTCCGCGTAATAAGGGCAAGTCTTGAGGGGATAGAGTTGAGTAGGGTACGTACCTTGACAGAGAAGCTGTTCGAGGACAAGCTTGGCCGCGTACCCGAGAGAGGAGAGATAGTAGTAGTCCCTATAGACCTGGTATACGCGCATGACGGTACCTTTACACTTGCATTTGACGTAATGAAGGAGACACCGCTACTGAGCCGAGTCTTTGACCCAAAGCGCGTAGCACTATTCATTGACCACGCGGCGCCGGCGCCGACAGTGGCAGCAGCGCTAGTGCACCGCGCAATGAGGCGTTTCGCCAGGGAGTATGGCGTGAGGCTCTTTGATGTGGGTACGGGGATAAGCCACCAGGTAGTAGCCGACGAGGGTCTTGTAAAGCCGGGAATGTTCGTCGTAGGTGCGGATAGCCACACTGTGACGGGTGGCGCCTTTGCTGCCTTCGCTACGGGTGTCGGGAGTACGGACGCCGCTATAGCGATGGCTACGGGTAAGCTATGGATGCGTGTACCCGAGCAGGTAAGGCTCAAGCTCAGCGGGGAGGCCCCTGGCTACATAATGGGTAAAGATATAGTGCTTACGATTATAGGCATGGTCCGCTCCGACGGCATGATATACAAGGCGGTAGAGTTCCAGGGCGAGGGCCTAAAAACGATATCCATGGACTCCAGGATGACCATCAGCAATATGGCGGTGGAGATGGGCGCTAAGGTAGGTCTCTTCCCCTCCGATGATGTGACGAGAGAGTGGTACCGGGTAAACCATGGCACGGAGGTGCCGGTGCTAGAGCCCGACGCGGGAGCTGAGTATGACGAGGAGCTGGAGCTAGAGCTTCCGCGCCTTGAGCCGGTAGTTGCAGCACCGCCAAACGTAGACAACGTGAAGCCCGTCCGCGAGCTCGAGGGCCTAGAGGTAGACCAGGTGTTCATAGGGAGCTGTACCAACGGCCGCTACGAGGACTACGTGGCTGCCGCCAGGATACTCAAGGGGCGTCGGGTGAGGGACGGGGTACGCTGCATAGCCGTGCCGGCGTCCCGTAGGGTCTACGAGAGGCTACTGCGCAACGGCATAGTAGACATACTCGTCGAGGCTGGCTGCTTCGTAGCATTCGGCACGTGTGGCCCGTGCATAGGCGCACACCTCGGCCTCCTTGGCGAGGGTGAGGTGGCGGTATCAACAACTAACAGGAACTTCACCGGCCGTATGGGCCACAAGGAGTCAAAGGTCTACCTAGCAAGCCCAGCGACGGCTGCTGCGGCTGCCGTAACCGGGCGGATAACAGACCCGCGGGAGATCCTACCCGCAGACGCCAGGCTCATGGTGGTAGACCCCTCGTACAGCTTCAAGCCCTAACGCTGGAGAAGGAGGAGGTGGGCACGCATGGCTAGGGTTATCCGTGGAAGAGCATGGGTGCTAGGCGATAACATAAGCACAGACCACATTATAAGCGGCAAGTACAAGTTCGCTAAGATAAATAGGCTAGAGGACATGCTTCCCTACGTCTTCGAGGAAGTCATACCAGAGTTCTACAAGAAGGTGCAGCCAGGCGACGTGATAGTGGCAGGCCGCGGCTTCGGCTACGGAAGCAGCCGCGAGCACGCACCCAGGCTCCTCAAGCTTGCTGGCGTGGGCGCAGTACTCGCTAAGAGCTTCCACAGGATATTCTATAGGAATTCGATAAACATAGGCCTACCCGTGGTAATAGTCCATAGGATCCCAGAGGTCACTGAGCAGGGCGACGAGATAGAGGTGGACCTCGAGGCGGGCGTGGTACGCAACGTGACTAAAGGTGTTGAGGAGAGGTTTCAGCCGCCGCCGCAACAGCTCCTAGAGATACTCGAGGCGGGCGGGATAGTAGAGTACATTAAGAAGATGAACCAGCTCCCCTGGTGAAGCAGGAATGGGACGCCGCTATAACATAGTGCTCATACCTGGCGATGGTATAGGCCCTGAGGTGACAGCAGCAGCGCGCCGCGTACTAGACGTTGTGGGCGTCTTCGACATAGAAGAGGTAGAGGCGGGCCTCGCCTACTACAACCGGACTGGTAAACCGTTCCCTGACGACCTCCTAGACCGGCTCCGTGCAGCCGATGCGACGCTAAAGGGCCCTCTAGCCACACCAGTAGGGCCAAGCGGGTATCGAAGCATAAACGTCTACATAAGGCAGAGCCTAGACCTCTACGCGAACCTTCGCCCCTGTAGGGGCTACCAGGGGATCTCGCCACGAGTCTTCAACATGGTAATTGTGCGCGAGAATACTGAGGGCCTATATGCCGGCATAGAGGGTGTATTCC
>DQVR01000025.1 GCA_015661645.1 Pyrodictium delaneyi | reverse complement strand
GGGTGGGATTTGAACCCACGCAGGCCTACGCCAGCGGGTCCTGAGCCCGCCCCCTTTGACCTGGCTCGGGCACCCCCGCGCCCACGAGCTACTCCATGAAATGGAGGACTGTCTCTGTCAGGGCTTTATAATAGTTAACCTCCTAACGCCTTCTTAGCCTCCTCTAAAGCCTTCTCGTAAAGTCTATCAGTTATAATCCCGGCTTCTAGGGCTCTCTGTAGCTCTCCCTCGTCTACTATGTGGGGCTTCTCTCCAGGTTTCTTGACCACGTCAACTTCTAGGTCAAGGTAGACTATAGCGTCCTCGGAGACCTCTGGGGGCGTGTTTATGTTGATGTATACGCCTTTTACAGTGCCATCACGGGAGTAGTAGGTGTGTTTTATAATCCAGGAGCCAGTATCTATTTCGGACACTATTCTGTCGCCAGGCTCCTTCTCTACCCCAAGTCCGTCGTAGACACCACGATTCCTCACCCTACGCTCAATCAATATTATAAGTCTGTCCCGCTCCATGTAGACGTTTTTAATCTCGCCGCGCCCTAGTTCTATGATGCTGCCATCGGGCTTAACGTGTACCAGCTTTACAGTGCGCGAGGATGCAAGTTTCTCGCCGAGCATCTCTAGAAGGGCCTCGGATAACAAGTTTGGGTCCACACTTCTAGCTTTTAGCTTCTCCGCGTAATCTACTACAGTTGAGAAGCTTGGCGCAGTACTCTTGACACTATGGTGTAAGCTTATTGTTGGTACAACGGCATCGCGTATCTTATCAAGCATAAGCTTATCCACGCTGCTAAGCCGGATAAGTACTACCGCCTCACCAACACTATAGACACCAGGCTCTCCCTTCTCTGCTGCCTCTCGTACCTCGAGAAGCCTCTCGCGAAGCCCCTTGAGATGCCGCTCGAGCACATGCGGGTCTGCATGCTGGCTACTACTCCTCCAATGGACGCTAAGTCCCTGCTCAGTATACGGTGATGCGAGCGCTATGAGTTCGGCTCGCTTCTCCGGGTTGCGTATATGCTCGCTTATAGTCACGCGTGGCTGCCCAGATTCCATGAGTACAGCATAGTCTCCGAGAACCCGTGCCCCCAGAGCGAGACGCGGCTGCTCTCCCGGCTTCACGCCAGGTCTAACAACAGATGCCACTACATTTTCCCCGGATTCGCAATACTCTCTGTCTATGATTAACTCGGCATCAATCCCGGCAACCTCGGCTATGCACGTGCCATCGATTAGCCTCTTGACTCGTGCCTTCACTGTGGCATGGAGAGGGAGGCTAGAACGCCAGTAGAACGAATAGGGGAGCAGCTCCCGGAGCTTTTCGAGGACCTTGTCTACGGCCCACTCGTAGCCGACTAGCAGCAGTTCCGAGGGGTCGTTGTCACTATTCTTTATAGTAACGTCGGCTGGTAGTGGTAGCTGTGGTAGACTAAAACGATCAGCTATGACCCTAGAGGGCTGGACCACTTGAAAGCCTGCGTCCAGAACAAACTTGGTCAAGGCAGTAGCATAGATACCGCGTACCCTTATCCTCACAACACCACCAGGCACAGTAGCCAATTCCTGCCTACCCAGGCATACCTGGGAGAGACGGCTGGCCTTCTAAGCTCCATGTAGCCTTGAGCTAAAACACTGAGCGTAGAAGGCCACCGTCAATAGGTATCGAGGCGCCGGTAATGTAGCTAGCATAGGGGCTGAGTAGGAACGCTACCAGGTAGCCAACTTCCCGGGGTTCCCCCAGCCGAGCCAGCGGGATGGCCTGGGCTATCTCGCTGAGAACCTCCTCGGGACTACGTCCCTCCTTTGCTGCCCGTGTCTCCGCTATCTGGCGCACCCGGTCGGTCATAATATAGCCAGGCATTATGGCGTTAACCCTCACCCCGTAGCGAGCAAGCTCCCGCGACAAGGTCTTCACGAGACCATGCACGGATATCCTCAAGGCATTAGATAGGGTAAGACCCTCAACAGGCTCCTTGGCGGCAACACTGGTAACGTAGACTAGGCTTGGGTTCTTGCTCTGCTTCAAGTAGGGTAGAGCATAATAGGCGACCCAAATAGTACTCAGCACAAGCAGCCTCGACCCATACCCCCAGTCATCAAGCCCCAGTTCCTCGAAGACACCAGGCCGCGGCGGTCCTGCCACGTAGACCACAGCATCAAGGCCTCCAAGTAGCTGGGCAGCCTCCTTCACGAGGCTCTCCACGTCCTCCCTCCGTGCCAGGTCGGCAACGATGCCATGTACCTCGCCTCTCTGCTTTAGACGCTCTACAACACCCTTAACGGTCTCCGCGTAGCGACCATTGATAACCACATGGGCCCCCTCGTCTAGCAGTACCTCTGCTATGCCACGGCCTATACCTCGCGTTGACGCAGTTACGAGTACACGGAGGCCCTGGAGCCCAAATACCATGACGATAACCCCCAGCAGCCGAAGCCGATTCTAGTAGACCATATAGGTCTTGTGGCGGCCCCCTTTGAAAACTTGCACTTGACCGAATCTAATGCCTATCCAGCATCAGATAGCTGCAGTATACTCGAATACGAGCGTAGCATGGCTTACACACTTCTGGTAGTTCCGGTAGTTGTAATTACATCGTAGTGTGCCGAAAAATTGGGGTTGCAAACATAACTAGTTGCACACTACTAATACTGACTATCACGGCTAAAAATAAGGGCGCGTGGAGGGCGCACAAGCCATGAAGCGCTTCCTAGTAGCCAGCATTCTAGCTGCAATCTTCCTCCTAGCAGCTGGCACAGCAGCACCAGCTAGCGCAGCCCAGTTCGGCGACGACCTAGCAGCCAAGGTCCAAGAGCTAATGCAGAGCGACAAGGTAAGCCCGGAAACCAAGGCATGCCTGAGCTGCCACCTCCAGTACACACCCGGTATCGTATACGACTGGGCTAACAGCAAGCACGCCGAAAAGACTCCAGCTGCCCTAGCAGACCTCTACAAGGCCATAGGCGCGCCCGAATGGGCTGACAAAATAGCAGACAAGTTCAAAGGCTACCCATACACAGTGGGCTGTTACGAATGCCACGGCATGTTCAAGGAGCCCGATAGGCCAGACATCATAGATAACCACTTCGGCTACAAGATAGTCACCGTAGTCACGAGGAAGGACTGCAGCCAGTGCCACCTCAAGGAGAGCGCTGAGCTGAGCTGGACCTGGCACGCAACCGGCGGCATAATGTCCCCATTCAGCCCATGGTACAAGGGCATACTCAAGTGGGCCAAAGACCAGGGTGCGGATCCGTTCGGTGATGCACGAGCCAGGGCCCTGTACGAGAAGTACTTCCCACCATACCTAACCAAGCAGCGTGGCGTAGACGACATCCACTGGGACTTCTACAAGGAGATAGCAAAGGCAGTAATGCAGTACCTGGAGACAGGCAAGGAGAACGAGATAGTGAAGATGCTCAAACAAGCTACCGGCATGGTGACACCCTTCGATATGGACTGGAAGACGTTCATAAGCCCGCTGTGGCCTGCCAGCGGCGCACTGAACACAACCCTCCTAAATAGGATGGGTATAAAGGTAACGGTAACTGCCATGGACGGTACAAGCAAGGCGGTCAGTAACGTAATGGAGCATCCGTCCTACCGGAATGCTTATGTCTACTTTGCGTGCTTCCAGTGCCATGGCTCAATTGTGATGCCCTACAAGAAGGAGACAGTACAGATTGATGGGATGCAAGTAGAGAGGGTAGCACTGTGGGGCTGGCCTAATAACGGTGCAGGCCGGGCAGACCCTGATGGCAGCATAGGCACCTGTACCTCGTGCCACCCGAGGCATCTATTCAGCATAGAGCAGGCACGTGAGCCGTGGACCTGCGGCCAGTGCCACATAGGCTACGATCACCCGCACATAGAGATCTATGAGGAGAGCAAGCACGGCAACATAGCAGCTGCTTATGGCAGCAAATGGAACTGGGAGCGGATACCATGGCGTGTTGGCGTTGACTTCAACGCGCCCACTTGTGCTACATGCCACATGTCAACCATAGCAGACGCTAACGATAACATATTAATAAAGGGTAGCCACGACCTAACGAAGAGGTTGGTATGGGACCAGATGCACTTCTTCAGCATACCTAAGGGTGTAATACCGGACAAGGCGCAGCAAGCGCTATTCTACGGCTGGAGTCAGCT
Organism: Pyrodictium delaneyi; assembly: GCA_015661645.1. Taxonomy (GTDB): domain Archaea; phylum Thermoproteota; class Thermoprotei_A; order Sulfolobales; family Pyrodictiaceae; genus Pyrodictium; species Pyrodictium delaneyi_A. Next base: position 5,768 of record DQVR01000025.1, on the reverse strand, counting down.
AAAAGGCAGATTGGAGGAGATAGAGGTCAAGAGGAATGATAGGGCACCAGAGCATTACAGGTACCCGGTGTTCACGGGCCTCAGAATAGTCGAGGACGGCGGCAAGCCTGGCGAGACAAAGCTACCAAGGCTGTTAAAGATAGAATATAGCGGCGAGCTGGCAGAACACCGCGAGGCGATGATGAAGGTCTGTAAACTCTGCCACAGCACACAGTGGACCGAGAACTTCTTCCGCATAGTTGACCAGAACATGATAGACTACGACATAGTAGCCCGGTTTGCCTTTGAACTCCTGCAGCTAGCCTACAGAGAGGGCATCCACGACAAGAAGAATCCACTAGACGAGTTTATGGAGCTAATGTGGTACTACATATGGCACCATGAGGGCCGTCGCTGGAGGAACGGCGTCACCATGTTGGGTCCTGACTACACCCACTGGTACGGTATAGTAGACACGGTGATGGACAAGCTACTCAGGATGACAAGCTACTTGTACACAGCGCTGAAGACGAAGCAGCTAGAGTCACAAATACAGATGCTGAAGGCTGGTATGGGCGCTCAGTATGCACCAGAGCTAGCAGCCCAGATAGCCCAGCTACAGCGTGAGCTAGAGAGCTTAAAGGCGCAGCTGACTGCCCTTGAGGCTCAGGTGCCAGTGCTAAAGAGCCAGCTAAAGAGCCTAGAAGCAAGCGTAGCTGACGTAGGCGTCCTAAAGGGCGACATAGGCACTCTGAAGTAGGATGTTAGCAGCCTAGTACAGCAGCTGCAGGAGCTAAGCAAGCAGCTAGAGGCGCTAAGTCCGCAGGCCAAGGAGATACAGAAGCTAGTATCCCAAATATCCCAAATACAGCAGGTAACCAGCCAGCTGCAGACACTAAGCCAGAAGGCTGAGGCAGCCAGCGCCAAGGCCGAGGAGGCCAGCATGAAGGCCGAGGAAGCTGGCACCAAGGCTGGCAAGGCTATAGGCATGGTCGAGGAGATAAGCAAGAAGATCGATGAGCTAAGCAGTAAGATAGACAGTGTATCCTCGACAGCCTACACGTTAGGCGCTATAGCGCTAGCTGCCGCAATAATAGCCATAGGCCTATCAATAGTTTACCGCCGGAGCTAATAGTCGTGAACTTAGCACTCCGGGTCAGTTTTTAAGCCTAACTATTTTTTTCTCGCCTAAGAATATTTATCATAACCAATCCTTGCATGTATGGTTGTTTTCGCTCGCGAATGGCTTCTACCCCCTGTTGAAGTATTTGATACCATATTCGAGTGGCAACGGAGGTTAGACCAGGCTCTAAAGAGGCTGGCAAAGCATGGCTTCGTGTTGGCTATGTTATGCTGTGACAAGTTTTGCGGTAATTATTATTCTTACGAGTTCCATCGCTATGGCTGCGGTATCCAACCTCACCGATGAGACGGATACAGTTCAGCAATATAACCTTATAATAGTGTTTAAAGAGCCCGTAAGCAGCGATGTCTGGCATGTTTCTATAGCGTTAGAGGGGCATGATTCCAATATAAACTGTTCTGGTTTACTAGGCCCTAATGTGTATTATTTACAAACTAGGAGTGTATCTCGCGATCTTATAGTGGTTCCCATCTACTATGTACTGGATAAAGTATGTCCGCAAATTATCTCTGAGATACAGATCCTTGCTAGCAGTAGTGGAAACAAAACCCTACTTATAACGATACATGTTCCTGATAACTATATGGTTAGAAGTAGTATGGACTGGCGTAGCTACGGGCCAGCTGGGGGCCCTTACAGAGTGGATCCCGAATCTTTTGCCAGATATTACATATTTGACGGAATAGTTGTGGCCAACAGAAGAATATATGATATTAATGATTATATAGAAGAAAACGTGACTGTGATTATACAGCGCAATATACCAGAAAATATTGTCAAGTATGCCGTGGAAAGCTTACTAATAGTGCGCTCCACCTTAACTAAATGGCTTGGCCCGAGTCCACGCTCGCCCCGCATTCTCGTGATTGTAGGACCAGAAGAACATAGCTTTCTACCACCAAATATAGCACATAGTATGGGCAGTATAGTATACATGAAATTAAGCTCACATACCGAGGATATACTTCCTTGGCTCGTCCATACGGCGGCGCACGAGACATCACATGGATGGTTTAACCATGGTATGCTGTACGGTGATTTTAGCTTTCAGGAAGCAGCTGCAGAGTTTCTGGCTATGAAAGCTCTCCACGATAATAATCCCCGCTTGTATAGACTAGCTGTTAATTATCTTAATGACATGTTAGATGTAAATGAGCAATACAGTGTTTGGATGCGAGTTAATGCTGCATTGTGGTATGCAGGTATACAAGCCTGTGATAGAGATGTTTATATTGATACTGTAAGGAGGTTGTACAACCTATCAATTACGACTGGACTTAAGGATTCTATAAGCTTGTTGGACGTTATAAAAATGATGGTTGAAGAATTACAATCCCCTTGTGGAGAGACTCTAGAAGCTCTGGTTGGTCGCGTGCTTATAGCAGCTAGCACTAGAAGTAGTACATGGCCTTTAATAGATATAAGTAGTCTTAGCGTAAATCTGAGGACTATGACTAACTTAACTGGATGTCCTTCCAGAGATCTTGTCAATTACACGGTGCAGCAGCATGGAAAGTTAAATGTAACAACCGGCACAGAAAAAAGAGAATTTCCAGAAAATAGTGTTGCACGGCACGGCAAGTCATATATACATATAAATGAGTCAAGAATTAAACAAATAGCTATAAAAGATATCAATTCTTCTGGTTATTATGGGAATGTGCGACTAATAGCAGATCGTTATGAGCAAATATTATGGTTTCTAATTGGCTTAGGTTTCGGCGTGATATTTAGTATAGTGATTGTTAGTAAACGATATATATAACTTAGAAAATATACATTTTTCTGCATTATTGTGTAGTGATTGTATGTTGTAGAGTTTTTATGATATTTTCGTTTTACAACTATTCATCGGGGTAGAATTTTTAACAGAAGTTTGACACCACCTACGCCGGAGTATGGTAGTGTATTACTATGGCGGTTCCTCCTTGGGGGTGTATAACTTGTCTCATAGATCGTCTGTGGTATACTGTCTACGTGAAATGAATTGTCCGCTTTACGATGTAGTTAAGGCTGCCTATGTTTCGTCTAATGTGCGGCGTCTGCATGGGAATGATGGCTCTAGGATGAGTGTTGATGGTATTCTAGGCGGGGATGGGGCAACGAGGCTAGCTCTGCGTATTCTAAGAGTCAACTTATATGACGATAATTATACGGAAATTTGGGTTAGAGTCAGTGGTGACAAAGTTCTCGTAGATAATTTTGATAAACAACTACGCTTAGCTAAGGAGATTTACTTCCAGCAAGTGTATTCGAACAAATTCAATAAGGTTGTGCGTATTATTATACCGAAAATTAAATGTTATAGATGCTTATCATCTACGCCTCGTGATAAGTGTCCGCTTATATCTACGCCACTCGGCTCAATGGCCAAATCTGTAGTAATAACTCCGATGGGGGCCCTCTATGAATTCATTGTAGCTCGTGGTAGTACTTATGAAGAACTACGTCGTTGGGGTTGTAAGCCTATCCACAGCCATGGCATAGATGAGTATGACTATATGCTCACTGAGAAGCAGGAGCTTGCTGTAATCTATGCCTACCTCATGGGCTACTATAGCTTTCCGCGCCGGATTAGTCTAAAGGGGCTTGCATCAAAGCTAGGGCTCTCGGTATCAACTCTTGCAGAGCTCCTTCGTAGGGCTGAGGCTAAGATAATTGACGCATTTGTGCGCCACGAGCTGCCACACTACATAGTTGGAAGGGCATTGTATGGTAACCGGCAAACGAGTATTGTGGAGGAGCGTCTCAGCTCTAGGCATCGTGTAGAGGAACGTGCTAAAACTGGGGCTGAAATCGAAGAGGCTGCTGAGGCGGCTGCAGCCTAGGACTTATCATCCTTCTTAGCCTTTTTGGTTCTCTTGGTAACGCGTCTTCGGTGCAACATGCTAATCCTTTATGTGTAATGTGTAGTCGTAATTTAGCCGACTTTTGGCGATCTCGAGGCGTAGTGGTTAAGGGGCTTAGAGACGCTAGAAGATTGGGAGAGGTCATGAGCGGTATAAGGGCAATAGCGGCTATTGTACGTAGAGATATCTTGCTAGATCTGCGTCGCAGAGTTGAAGCGGGATCCATGCTAGTATTCTCGTTAGCTGCCGGCGTCCTCGCAGCATACGTCATGAAAGGTGTTGCTGGAGTCAATGCTGCTGCTGCCAGTGTTTCTCTCGTTCTTGTCCTCATATTCCTTGCTGTATTTGGAAGTCTTTCTAGCTTTGTCAGAGAAGCTGATCGTGGTACACTTGATGGACTCCGATTGACTCCAGTAGGTGCCGAGGTTGTATTCCTTGCAAAGTTTGTCTATAGTTTTGCAGTTATAACAGTGCAAGCACTTGTCTTTATAATGTCGGTGGGCCTCTTTGCCCAGATGGAGGTTATGTTTAATCCAGTAGTACTTATGTTGATGATTGTGTCAAGTATGTATCTTGCAGCTGTATCTAGCTTTACTTCAGCTATACTAGTGTTTAGTGAGGCCCGTGCAGTATTGATGCCCGTAATGGTGCTTGTCCTCGTGCTTCCTTATGTGCAGTCAGCTGCACCTAGCATAGTTGCAGCTCTTGCGGGCGGTGTTGTCAATGTTATGGAGATGGTCTGGCTTATGCTTGCTGCATCGATGTTTGCAGGGATAACAGTGTGGCTTTCGCGCTACATACTTGAGGCAATCTAGCTGTGGGGGTGGGAGTACTAGCCGACTTGAGCACTATAGATACTAAAAAGTAATTATGTCAGATAGAATTATAGGGGATGGCAAGATGTGCTCCTAGCATAGGAGCGGTAGTGAGACGGGACTACGTTGCATGGAGATAGCCGGTGTAGAAATATGCAGGGCTCTCGTAGGATGCGTCTAGACCTTCGCGGGTTCCAGAAGTCAAAGAAGGCGGGCCTACTATTAATAGTCCTCGTGATTGCGGGTGCCCTGACCACAGCGCTGCTTCTCGGCCAGGAGCAGAAAATAGCAAACTACTATATGAGCGTGGACGAGTATGTTATATCCAGCTCCACCATGCTTGAGAAGATAATAAGCTCATCAACGAAGCCTGTAGCAGTGATGTTCGAATCCCCAACATGCCCCACGTGTAAACAAATGCACCCGCACTGGGCTGTGCTCGAGCGTCAGAGCAGCACACTTCCCGTACAGTTCTACCACATAGTCTTCAGCCCTGCCACCGAGGAGGCGTTTAGGCGGTACCGGGTGACCGATACCCCGACATTCATCGTGTTCGTAGGGGGTCAGCCCGTAGCCCGGCACGTAGGCGCATTTGGGGGAGATAACATCACTAGTACTATGCTCAACTGGGCGCTCTTCTCCGCAGGACTCGGCGTGGTTGCAGACCCTCAAAAGCTAGCCGAAGAAGGGCTACGTATATTCAACAATAGGTGCTCCTCGTGCCATGGTGAGATAGGCGGGCTCGACGAGGAGTCGCTAAGGGCGTGGCTAGACTCGCGTAGAGGCGAGCCAGACCTCCTCGCAAAGAGGCTTGCCGAGGCCCTGGAGAAGAACATGACGCTACGCGAGTTATACGGGAGCTACGGCGCTATATCAGATGCGGTAAAGACTATGCGGAAGTATATCCCCGACCTCACGTCCTACGAGATTGACAGGCTTTCATACCTCCTCGACTACGCGTCGGCAATACTTGAGGGCAAG
>DQVR01000013.1 GCA_015661645.1 Pyrodictium delaneyi | reverse complement strand
GGTAGTTCTTTCAAGCTGAGAGGCTCGTAGCCCAGCTCCAGTTTCACGCTATGCCCATACGCTGCCCTTATCCGGCGCATATCGCTAGATAGCTGGAAACGGCCCTTAGGGTCTAGCATAGCCACAGCTAATACGTGCTGCGGTGTCACCCACTGGTAAAGATCCCGGCGCCGCCACCTCTCCCTTATAGCACGGGCTAGCTCCTCTACTTCGACCCAGCCTCCAGGATCAAGCCTTAATCCAGCTTCGTGGGGGATGTGGCGGAGGAGCGCGCTCATCAACTTGCTTAATCTTACGCGCTGTTCGTCGGTCATGAAGAATGCTGCTGGCTTGCCACAGTGCTGGAACTCCTCTGTGAATTCTCCGCAGACACGACAACGATATACGGGTTTCAAGGCTCCCTAGTCTACGGGCTATAACAGAAAAGGAGGTAATTGGGGCTACTGCCGCCTAGTCACGCTTCCACACGCACAGCCTATAGTTTCTCCCTCCGTGAGGCGCTCGGCCTGCACCAGCCTGGCCGCCTCGCTAGCCTTGGCAACTGCCTCCTCATATGCTGCTGCAACCACTTGTCCTATTACCTTGACGGCGTCGTCCGGGTTTATGCGGTCTGCCTCGGGGAGCGGGTTGCTCCAGAGACTCTTGTACATTGACTCTACTGTGCCGCGGCCTATCTCCTCTAGGTTCATGCTGTCTAGCATCTTCTTGGCGGTGTAGAGCTTCTTCGCTACTACCGGGTGATGTCTCCATAGGTGTTGGCTGCGGAACTCCTCCCATGGGATGCCGGTACCGGTATAATAGCGCTGATAGCTGGTCTTTATCGCGTCCTCTATCAGCCCTGGGTCCTCCAGTATATCTATCCCCTTCTCGCTGAACTCGTGGAGCGCCTTGTAGGGGCACATTAGACACGCGACACGGGGTAGTCCATCGTAGTAGTCTGGGTGGACTAGGCCTAGCTCGCGCACGTTCTTGACTATGTCGAGTATAGTCCATATGTATATCGGCCTTATCCTACCTCCGTCGTATATCCTCGGGCGCTGCGGGGACATCCTGTAGAGGCGGTTGAACCGCTTAAACGCCTCTGTCATGCGGTCGCCATCGGCTGTTACCTCCGGTCTTCTAGCCTTCTTTAGCTGCTTTATCGGTCTCAGTTTCATATAGGTACACCAGCGCTTGCCACGATATGGGAGGCCCTCTTCCAGCAACCTCTTCTTCATCAGCTCACGGTCAGCCTCTACGACCTCTATCTCCACGCCAAGTTTCTCTACCGTCTTCACCGAGAAGTCTATGTTTCTTGGGGGCTCGAGGTAGGGCACGTAGCTGTATACCGCGTATACCTTGAGCCCGCGTACACGCTCCTGGAGCCTGGCCATTATTGCGAGGACTGAAGTACTGTCCTTGCCGCCACTAAAGTTCACTACCACTGTTTTACCCTCTAACTTCTCCCCGTACTGCTTACAGATCCAATCCACGTACTCGTCGAGATCCCAGGCAACGTAGACTAGGGGCCATGGGATGTCCTCAACTAGCCTTGCATACTCTATCTTAATGCCATCTACTACGAGGAGTCCTTTTTCGATAAACGAGTCTATTTTCACAGCCCTCTCGGTGTCTATCCAGAGGTAGCTGCCACGTGTACTACTATCCGGATTGAAGACCACACTGAATTCCACGGATGATATGATGTAGCCCGTTATCTCGCCGTTGCCACTTAGCGCCGGATATCTCTCCATAGGGCTCCCGGAGTAGCTGTTGAATGTTGAAAATAGCCTCTATAAAAACTACGAGCGAACGAAAATAGGTGGTAGCATTCTACGTGAACCCCAATACTATCTAGTGGCTAGAAGGGGCTGTAACCCTCTTTGAGCCACCTGGCCACGTCAAGCGCATGGTAGGTTAGTATTAGGTCCGCACCAGCTCTCTTTATGGATGTTAGTATCTCTAAGGTTACCAGCCTCCCGTCTATCCACCCCCTCTCAGCCGCCGCCTTCACCATAGAGTACTCTCCACTCACGTTGTAGGCTGCTAGCGGGTAGTGAGGAAAGTTCTCCTTCACAAGCCTTATCACGTCAAGGTAAGCTAGAGCCGGCTTGACCATTAATATGTCTGCGCCCTCCTCAATGTCCAGCATGACCTCCTTTATCGCCTCCATGGCGTTGCGCGGGTCCATCTGGTAGCTTCTACGGTCACCAAACCTTGGCGCCGACTCTGCCGCCGCGCGAAACGGGCCGTAGAACCCGCTAGCGTATTTAACAGCGTAACTCATTATGCCTACTTCTGTGAAACCCTCCTTGTCTAACGCCTCGCGTATAGCCTGCACCATACCATCCATCATGCCAGAGGGTGCTACAAAGTCTGTACCAGCCTCTGCGTGGACTACCGCCATCCGGGCTATAACCTTGAGTGTAGAGTCGTTGTCTATGAGTTTCCTACCACGCTTCTCCACGGGTATGCCACAGTGACCGTGGCTCGTGTACCCGCATATACACACGTCAGTGAATATTACGGGCTCTTCGTCGAATTCTCTACGGATAGCCTTAACCGCTTTGGGTACAGGGCCTTTAGGGTCGTAGGCTGGTGTACCAGTGTGATCCTTCTTCTCAGCCGGCGGCACACCGAACAGTATTATCGCCTTGACCCCCAGCTCTAGAGCTTTGGAGACAATGTCTGTGACCTTCTCAACGGGATAGCGATACTGGCCAGGCATAGCGTCTATGGGCTCTGGCTCGTCTATGCCCTCGCGGACAAAAAGTGGGTAAATCAGATCGTTCGCCGTGAGCGTTGTCTCAGCGACTATGTCCCTAATGCTCTTTGTCAAGCGTAGCCGGCGGGGACGTAGCTCGGGGAAGAGAGGCACGGCTGAACACCAGCCATGACGTTCTGTAAAGGCCACATGTAGTACCTAGGCTATGTCCTCGGGGATATACGTGCTGCCACAGCATTAATTGAGGATAGCCGGCTCAGAGCTGCCGTGAAGCCGCCTAGTGGAAGGGTAGAAGCCTCATGGAAGCCGAGTTTCTAGTAGTCTACCACGAGCCCGGCGTCTCCTCGGAGAATGCGCGCGTACGCACGCTCGTAGAGCAAGTCAGACAGTTAACCAGCGTAGATGTGAAGGCAGCAACACTAAAGGGTTTTACTGGGTGCCGCCACTGCAGACGTGTATATCTCCTCATGTTTACGCGTGGAGGCCACTGGCTGAGCCTAAAAGAGCGCGGCATAGACGCTGTACTAGTGCCGCACCACGTGACGGCCTCTGCGATCGTGGCCGAGCTGGAGAGGCGTGGACTCGACCACGTGCTGCTTGTAGCTCTGCGCGCTAAGCGCCTAGTCGACGAACAGCTCAGCGACATAGAGCTCATAGAGAGGCTCCTGACAGCCAAGGGCCTCAGAGTCGAGGTGAAAATCTTGGATAGCATGAAAGCCGTCACAAGGCCCGAGACCGGCGCACCTGTAGCACCCCTAGCACTGCTCTCGGGAAAGCTTGTAAGGACCGCATGCTCCCTAACCAAGGGCCCGTGTCTCGGCCCTCTACTACACTATGGCTGGTGGCACATACTAGCATGGCTTGCAAGCGATATAAGGGCACAGCCACAACCGCATAAAAACCCTAAACCAATAGGACATGACAAACACGGCGCGTAGAGGGGCCGAAGAGGGCTCCGCGCGGGTAGGGCTGGGGGCTCGCCCTCCCCCGAGCCCCGAAATGGGCGTAATGCGGGGGCCAGTAACCCGCACGCTGGCCACGGCGGTCCGCGGCAGACCCGGCCGACCAATGACCCCCGTCCCGCGGGGCCGGCGGCGGCGGAGCCCCCTCCGGAGGGAGGGAGGCTACCGCCCTTGCCGGGGGAAACAGGCCAGGCCCGGAAGGGAGCAACCTAACCCCGGACGCCCGGCGTTCGCGGG
>DQVR01000087.1 GCA_015661645.1 Pyrodictium delaneyi | reverse complement strand
TTTTCGGCGCGGTAGCGTTCGGCTATGATGGCCACTATCCGCGTCTTCTCTATCGCGTAGTTGAGCGGTATGAGGTCTAGCCAGGCACTAGTTGTCACTAGGAGCTTCTCGGCCCCAGTAGCCTCCACAGCCTTGTTGAGCACCTCTCTGGCCTTCTCGTAGCTGTCGGGATATATGTCACGGGCCTGGACTACGCCAGCGCCGAGCCCGTGGCCGTTAAGGCCCTTGGTCTGGAGGAGCTGGAGAGCCTTAGCAGGGTTGTCGGCCATACTCAGCACTATGTAGTTAGCCCTGGCGCTAAGCAATTTCTCGTATACCTGGGGCTCCGGGACGTTGTAGGGTATAGCCAGCCTCGTCGCAGCACCCTTGGCGGATGCTGCGCCTAGGATGCGGGAGGCTAGCTCTGCTGCTAGCTCTGCATCGTCGGGGGTGGCGTCTATGTCTGCTAGGAAGGGCTCGTCTACCTGTACTACTGCTGCGCCTGCTTCTGCTGCTTTCTCGGCCTCCCTGGCTAGTATTGCTGCTATCTCTGCTGCTAGCTCCTCTAGGCTCCTCCCTGTCATGTTCTTAGAGAGTCTGGCGAAGGTTACTGGGCCCGGGAGTACTATCTTCAGCCTGGCGAACTTGGGCAGCACCTTCTTTAGCTGTATGACGCGGGGCGGCGTTACCAGCTTCTTCGGGTCGGGCATGTCAGTAAACACTGGTATACGGTAGAAGAAGTTGTTATCGAACCAGCGTAGGAGCCCGTCCACGGCTACATTGCGCCAGGCCTCAGCAAACGGCCGTAGAGGGTCGTGCCAGTCTATGACCGGGTCTACTACGATTGTTAGCCCAGCGCCAAGCTGTGCACCTACTATTAGTAGCGTGTCCTCCCACACAGTCTGAGCTACGTCAATGAAGCCCTCCTCAGCCTTCTCCTCAAAGCGGCGTAGTGTCTTGCGGACGCGCTCGCTCCTAGGGTAGCCGCCTAGCACCTCTGCCTCAACGACTAGGGGCATACCAGGTGGCACCCGCGGAGGGCTGGAGGGACCTGGAGAATAGAAGCCTACTCCTCTGCCATCGCCGCCCTCCTGCTATGCGGCCACCCATGCCCCCGGCCTCTAGCTTCTAGAGCATGGACGGGGCAAAAAGCACTATGAAGTAGATTGTCAGCAGTACTAGCCCGAATGGCACACCCACCCGCGCCCACTCCTTGGAGGTTATCCCTAGCCTACCTGCCGCCACTATGTTGGGTATGTTGCCCGGTATCAGCATGCCACCGGAGATTATGAGGCTCATGAGGGCGGCCTTTATCTGGTCTATGTGGAGGTACGGGCCTATCTCCGCAGCAGTTAGTGTCGCGTTGTCTACAGCAGCTGATACCATGTTGACCCAGTAAAGTATGTACGATGGTATTTTAGTGAAATACCACTCGACAAAAGGCATGAAGCTTGTGCCTAGTAGCTCTAGCGCTGCGACGAATATATAGACACGGACTGCGCGGAGGACCACGCTATGCAGGGTGCCCGCATACTCTATGCCCCTTATCATGCTGCTACGCACTGATTCTGCTGCGCCTTTGGCGACGCGGATCGCCGTATAGGCTGCGACTGCTATGACGCCGGGTATGATGTAGGGGCCCAGGAGTCTTAGGAGGAAGTCAAACCCTGCATGGTAGGGTGGCCCAGAGAGCTTGCTTACCGCTATGGTGGCTAGGGGCTCGCCTACAGGTGTCAACGCAGCACCCATACCTAGGGCGAATGCTGCTAGCACTGTAGCCTCCACCTTCTTTTGACGTGTAAGCGGGAGCGCTGCCATGACTTCTGCGAATACCACAGCAGCCACTATTACTGATATTACGCTGCTAGTAAGGCCTAGAATGGTTACTATAACAAAGAGAAAGCCACGTACTCCTAGCTTTTCGAGAAGTCTACCTATTCTACGATATATAGGCTCGTGATACTTATAGAATGCGATACCGGCTATCAGCACTACCTGCGTTATACCTATCGGCACTCCATGCAGCATTACTGGTGTTAGGAGTGCACGTTTTACTAGTTCGCCTACTTCGTCTGGAGGAAGAATACCGGCCAAATAGATAGCTATACTACCTATTGTACCCATTACTAGGAAGAACGGCTCAAGGTTCTCCTCTATCTTCCTAGACACCATTGGGAGCACGAGCACCATAGCTAGTATGGCGCCGAGAACCGCTACGACGCTCATAACGGGCTCTTCCGGGATATTGAGCGCGACAAGCCCAGCCATGCCTGCTGCACCCCGTAGCGTTTCTGTTGCCAGCTCCGGGGAGCATAATACGAGCTAGGTGTTAGCATGCCCGCTGGAGGCTCAAAAGCGCTGCGCCGTCACACGATGGGCGGCTCCGGGAGTGCAAGGGCTCATCAGCCCAGGGGGCTCAGGAGGCTCAGGCGGTCTTCACCGCCGCCCCGTGGGCTGATGAGCCCTCCCTAGCACGACCGTATAGCGTGTAACACTCCCGGGTTTAAGGGGCTCTCCCATGCTCAGGGTGAATAGCTGCTATGGCGATACGTGTCAGAGTTATAGGCTCGCCTAGCGAGAAGCTCGTTAAGCACCGCGAGGGCATGACTGTAAGCGATGTTCTGCGCGAGCTGGGGCTACTCAGCAGCGAGTACATAGTGGCCCGGAACGGCCGGATCGTGACCGAGGACGAGCCTGTGGAGGACGGCGACGAGATAGTACTGTACCCGGTGGTGTCGGGTGGCTAGATGCAGTATATGCGGCAAGCCCGCGG
>DQVR01000057.1 GCA_015661645.1 Pyrodictium delaneyi | reverse complement strand
TGGATGGCCGCCATTAATCGTAAAAAGAGGCTTTATGAAGACGGATAACTCGTCTATAAGTTCCTCTATATGATTAATGTCACCCCTGTCTACGCAGCTCCTACCAGCTAAGGTGAACCCAGCACGGAATAATAGGACCTGCATATATTCCAGGATTCTAGCATATCTTCCAGCATCCCTGCTAGCCGTAGAGGTCTCTAGCAGGCTCTGGGCAAGCCCTAGGGCAGCCTCGGCCTCGTCTAGTGCACCAACGAATTCTATGCATGGATGCGTTTTGGGGACACGGCCACCTGTCAACAGACACGTAGTATAGCCGTCGTCACCGCTCTTAGTATATATTCTCCTCTGTTCTCTACTTTGTTGCAGAGCAGCTCCCCGGGGCACCCACTCTATCAAGTAAATCTGGGTTAAAAAGGACGCAGGTACGAAGCAGCGGCATGTTATACAGACTTACTCGTGTCCTAAACTATGTGGTGCACTGTAATCCGGCTGAACACACGCAGGAGCGGTAAACCCTGCTAAGATAGTTTAACTTTAACCTCTTGCACGCAGAGACATACAGTATAGATAAGCTGTCATAGCTATATCTACAGACTGTGTGTCTGTGTTCGCCTTTAAGCGACATAGAGACGTATGTGGTCCAAGGCGCTGGACTCGAAATAGTATCCCATATATGCTCATTGCAGCGCTTGCCTACAACGGTTACGACGTGCTATCTAGCCGTGGATAACACCTGAACATAGAGGGTAGGAACTCAGCTACATCCTCATCAACGTATTTCCGCGAAGTGCCGAAGAGTCTACCTATCCTGTGGATGTTCCGCCTAGGCAGCTACATCGAAGAAGCCCTGTGCGCTGGGACTATAGTGAGCGGGTTCCGACGAAGTGCGATGAAGTGCTGGTCGTGAATACGGAGAGCTTTCGGAGGATGCTGTTAGGTGCGAAGATGATCACTGCGTGTATACAAAGAGCAAACCAATATTGGCGTCTATGCCCTAGGCCTACGGACTCGTGCTAAACCCGGTGTAGTATCCCTAGATGCCGGATATGGTTTCTTAGCCCCTTTCCTCTCTCCCTGCAGATACCTCGGGGCCCTACAGAGCCTCCGGGGGGCCCGAGGTGGAGCAGTCGGCTGCCAGCACAGATGGCGCGGCAACCGGGAAGGGCGGCGTGGTGATTAGAAAGGCTAGGCTAGAGGATATACCGAGGGTCATTGTTATCAATAGAGTTACGCTGCCCGAGAACTACCCTGAGTGGTTCTGGCGGGACCACCTAGAGAAGTGGGGAGAAGCATTCTTCGTAGCCGAGGTAGACGGCAAGGTGGTCGGTTACGTGATGTCGAGGGTAGAATACGGTGCACCCAACATAGCTAAAGGGGTGCTAGTCAAGAAAGGACATATAGTGTCTATTGCAGTGCTAGAGGGGTACCGGCGCCGCGGGATAGGGACAGCCCTAATGAAGGCGGCCATTGAGGCTCTACGCGAGAGGTACGGGTGCAAAGAGGTATACCTCGAGGTGCGTGTCTCTAACGAGCCTGCCGTAAGGCTTTACGAGAAACTGGGCTTCAAGAAGGTGCGTGTAATTCCGATGTATTATCTTGACGGAGAGGACGCATACCTAATGGCCAAGGAACTCTAGCCTAAATGGAGTCTCTACCACCAGGGCTAGCCGGGCCTTGTGCGTCTCGGCACACGGGTATACGGTATTTGCAGCTGTTTCGGGCTTATTTTAGCCCGAGCCGTTTAAGAGCATAGTATATCGTTGACTCTGGCCTATCAAGCCTCTTAGCAATCTCGTAGACTGATGCACCGCTAAGGTAGAGCCGGCGTATCTGCTCTAGTTCTTCATCGCTTAGCCTTCTGTGCCTGCGGTACCGGCCTTTTCTTCTCCTAATTCTGCCCATAGCCTCTAGCCTATCAAGCGCCTTATAGACGGTGCTCATGCTATTACCACAGTGCTTCGCTATTTCCTTCACTGGTATGCCCTGGTTGTACAGTTTCTCGACTATCTCGAGACACTCCTCTACGGAGGGCAAGTCTTCCTGCTCCCCCGGCTCAGCGACTCGGTGGGCTTATTTCAGCATTCGGTTCCGCTCGGACCCAGCCGGTATTAATTAGTGCCCTAAACTCTAAGCAACCCAGCTTCCATGCTCGGCTTAGCCGCGCTATGCGGCCTCAAGCTCTTGTACTATGTAAGTTCGTAATACCGTAGACGGAATATGGAATATGGTTCGTTTTCTACGCAGTGATGCATGTTTAGCGGATGTTATAGTATGTCCTAGAGGGATATTATTCTACATTTTCTATACAGCTTGACTGTTTAATAACTATGAAAACTAGTTTTAAATACTTCTACTAACAGTGTGACAGAAGCCGGTGCGCAGTACGTTGTCTGCATCGACTCCTGCAGACCGTGAAGGCTATAAAAG
>DQVR01000068.1 GCA_015661645.1 Pyrodictium delaneyi | reverse complement strand
GTCCTCATCGTGTTCGGCATTCTTTATGCAGTCTGATACCTCCTTTAGCCTCCAATAGTCGTCCTCGCTGAAGGGCTTCACAAGTCTAGCTACCGACATACAACTTCTAGATACAACGAACTCAGCTAGGCCTCCCTGGGCGAGGAAGTCAGCAATAGAAGCTACATCGCGCGAGGATGGATAACACGAAGGACTTGGATGGGTATGGGCGAAAATAACAGCAGGGATAAGTGGAAGACTAACCTCATATTCTTTTCCGGGGCCATAGGCTATCTCACTATTCCATCCAACCACGAGGAAATACTCCCTACTGGTCATTGACAGCTCTGCTAAGGGCTTATAGAAGCTGCTACGGAAGAGGCCTACAATGCGCGACGTTAGCTCATCGAAGCCTATAGCATACTCGCTGAAGTCCTCCCGGCACTCCACTGTATAATCTATAAGCGGCGCGCCGAGTATTCTTGATAGCGTTGAGGCTAGAGCATCAAGTGTGTCATCTATGCAGCGGCTAGAATAAAGTATTATACGCGGCTTGCCGCCGCATAGCGGCTTGACACGTGCGTTTAGGTTAGTGTCTTCCTCGTAGTATGAAAGAATATGGAATGCTAGGCCAAGGCATGTGATGCTTCTCGCGGCTTCTCTTACCTCACCGCTTTCTAGCTTACTAGTAGGGCCTCGGGCCGGCATCCCCTGGTCCTCATTAGGTACTGCTCGGAGAAGTCCGGAGCCTTCCTCACGGGCCAAGAATGTGCACAAAAGTAGGGAATTCTTAATAAAGACTATCCCTGGGTTTAAAGGTTGAAGTACATGTAGACTTCCATTGGGTTAGGGTACTGGCGCAGCTCGCCGGCCTCGGCGCGCTTAACCTCTATGTAAGCCTCTATTATCTCCTTGGTGAATATCGGCTTTAGGAACTCGTTATCGCTCTCTAGCTCGTCTAGGGCCTCGTCGAGGCTCCGTGGTAGCTGCTTTATACCTAGCCGTTTTCTCTCGGCCTCACTCATCTCGTAGACGTTGCGGTCTACTGGGTCGCCGGGGTCAATCTTCTTCTTTATACCGTCGAGGCCAGCAGCCAGTATTGCGGCGAAGGCGAGGTATGGGTTCGCTGACGGGTCTGGGCTGCGGAACTCTATACGCTTCGTCTTCTCTACGCCTTTCTCGTAAAACGGTATACGTATTGCAGCGCTACGGTTCGCCTTAGCCCAGACTAGGTATACTGGTGCCTCGTAGCCGGGTACTAGGCGCCTATAGCTGTTCACTGTAGGGGCTACGAGTGCTGCTAGAGTTCTGCCGTGCTCTATTAGGCCGCCTATGAAGTACCTAGCTGTCTGGCTTAACTCGGCGTACTCGTCGCTTGGGTCGAAGAATAGGTTCTTGTTGGCGTTCTTATCCCATAAGCTTACGTGCACATGCATGCCGTTACCATTGTCGCCAGCGACCAGCTTGGGCATGAATGTGGCAGCTAGCCCGTACTTGGCTGCTATGTTGCGTGCCACATACTTCAGTGTTAATACACGGTCGGCTGTAGTCTTAAGGTCGCCGAACCTAAAGTCTATCTCTACCTGGCCAAGTGCAGCTACTTCGTGGTGATGTGCCTCTACCTGGAAGCCAAAGTAGTCTTCAAGCATAGTGGCTATCTCATAGCGTACTGCAGCGACCTTGTCTACCGGGGTGGGTGTGTGATACGCCTTCTTTATCCTCTGAAACCCTATATCCTCCTCAAAGTCTATGTACTCGCGTGAAGATACGCGGTAGCCTAGGCCCTTTGTAGGCGTCTCGACGTCGAGAAAGAGCTCGTCTACTATCATGAACTCTACTTCGGGGCCGAAGTAGGCGGCAAGTCCCTGAGAGTCTATGTACTCTATTGCGCGGTCAGCTATGTAACGTGGGTCCTTAGGGAACCTCCCGCTGACAGAGAGCACGTCAGCAATCATGCGCGCGGTGTCCTTCATCCATGGGAGTATCGCGAACGTGTTGGGGTCTGGGCGGAGGCGGTAATCGCTCTCATGGATGCCAGCGAAGCCCTCGACGCTGCTACCGTCTAGCAGGTTTAGACCCTGCCCAAAGGCCTTCTCGTCGACCTCCTTTGCTGGTACAGAGACGCTGCGTAGGTAGCCAGCTACATCTACAAAGTGGATCTCTACCCATCTAAGCTTCTCGAGAAGCTTAGTTATTTCCTGCATAACTGTTCGCCAGCTCTTCCAGGGCTTTCGAACACCTAACTAAGTGTTGCCGTAATGAGAGCCGTACTTTGTACTATCGATTAGGTATTCTGTAGTGATAGAATGGAGACGGAACTCTTACGGTCTGCAATGTGTAGGAAACAGTGGAGCAGCTAGGAACAATATCATTCCCGCTCTACGGTGTCTAATCGGGTGGCGGAGATTTGACGTGTAGTACCAGCATTTATGTGGATGCAACGGGTTCTGCGATCAATGTGCTCTACGAGACTACGTGTGAGATGTTATACATGTGTTGTAGTGCGGAAGTCGAAGTAGTAGGAGGCAGTGCTAAGACATCTAGGGAAAACGGCTGCATAGTAGCCCAAAGCAGAAGCGGAAAAATGACCTTAAGACTAAGGTATGATAGTGATTTCTACGCTGTCCTAACAAGCACGCCAGCGCGGCCCGTGTTACCACAGCCATACCCACCCTATGCTGTGATTAATGCAAGTATAGTAGTGGATACCAAGCCTGGTATAGACGTCTACGGGCTGCCATTCCGCAAGACAGGGGTTGTTACTCTGACGCAGCGTACCCTCCTTGAAGGGCGCTCGGTACTTCAACTAGCTATAGCGGATACAGTCGTAGATGAGTCAGTGGCTATCGTAAAGCAGCTAGACTGGCTAGAGGCCTCATACCCCCTGTTATCCGGTATAGAAGCCGTGGATGAGCTGAAGTACTGCGAGGCGCTCCGGGGCTACGGGTTAAGGGCTTGGGGTGAATGCGTTAACAGGCTTGGAGGGATAGTTGCCGGTGAGCATCTAGCAGCGCTTAATAAAGCCCTAGAGAATAAAATAGTTTTCGAAGCTCTAGCGTCAAGACTATATGCGGGAACTGGATTGAACTCAGCTATAGACCCGCTATCTTTGGCTAAACGTCTCTACGAGAGAAAGCAAATAGCACCAGTCATGGTGAGCAAGCAGGGCAAACATGTAGTCATAGAGGGCTTGAGCGGGGTTACTCTGTGGCTACGTAGCCGTCTGAATAGGGTGGAAAGAATAGAGGGGGTAAAGCTAGGCAATGAGCCTATAGTAGTGGACGAGGTGTATAGGGAAGTTGCAATAGTATGTAGATGGTGCTGGGAGCCACTACAGCTATTCGAGAAACACAGACTAGTGGGCAACTAGCTCTCGTACAGCCCTTGTGCTGGCTGCATTATCCCCAGGGGAGCGCATCTTTACGATGCTCGTTCCACCGGCTTTGGTCACCTCTACAACCTTATCCGCAGCATCCTCTATTTCTCTGTCATGTGTTACTACTATCAGCTGTAGTAGCCCGCTAGCTTCGAGACCATACTTGATAATCTCTACTAGCTCGCGCCTCTTTTCCTCATCAAGATGTATAGTCGGCTCGTCCATTATCATAGACTCTATGCGTTCTCCCACCACACGGGCTAGGGCAAGCCTATATGCTATTGCAAGTGCTATACGTTCGCCACCACTGAGCATAGACATAGTCTTTTCACCTTCGCGTGTTACCAGGACGACGCTATAGTCGTCCCCAAGCCTAACATCGAGAAAGTCTATATTAAACTTCAGCAACGTATCTCTTAAGTGATATTCGAGGATATTCTTAACTGCTTGCTGGATGACTTTCGGGATACCTTCGGGGCCTAGCGCGCGGCGTATCCTTTCCAGAGCGTGTATCGCATCTCCGTAGCGCTGTAGCTTATCTCTTAGCTGGGATACCCGGCTACGGAGATGCTCAGTCTTTGATACCATTATCTCGAGTTTTTCTCGCATACCCTCGAGCCTGGCTACCTGGCTTCTAAGCTCCTTGAGCTTGTCTTCAAGCTCTACTAGTCTGGCTTCGGCGTGCTCTAGTGTGGAGCCAATATCCCCGATCTCCTCCAGTTCGCTTGTTATGCTCTCCAGTTCGCTTCGTACTCTGTCTATCTCGGCTCCTAGTTTATGTAGCTTGGCTTCAGCTTGGGGGAGCCTAGCAGCTTCGCTACGAACGCTAGCAATATACTCGCGGTAGTCGCTTATCCTTTTAGAGGCCTTCTCAAGCCCTTCAAGGTCTAGGCCAGCTTTATCGAGTACATCCTTAAGCAGCTTTTCGCGCTCAGCTATCTCGTCTTCAAGCCTGGCTACCTCGGCCTCAAGAGACTTATACTCGTCGGCTAGTGCACGAAGCCTCTGGTACTTGTTCATCCACACCTCAAGCTCACGGAGCCTCCGCCTAGCTTCTTCATGCTCCTTGTACTTAGCGAAGAGTTCAAGGTATTGTTGCTGAAGCTCCTGCTTCTGCTTTTCGGCTTCGCCGGCTTCTCTAAGCATGAGTTCAATACTCTTAGCCTCTCCCTGGACAGTCCTTGCAAGCCTCTCTAGCAGCCTTTTCCGCGACTCTAGGTCTCGCAGTTCTTTGCGGAGCACGAGCTCCTGGACTTCTAGCTTTTTCAGCTCTGACTCAAGGCGCTTCTTCTGAGCCCTCATCCGGGATATGAGTTCTATACGGTGCTCGTCGCTTAGAGGCCTACCACATAGGGGACACTTACCCTGGGCCTCAGTGAGCTTCATAAGCTTCTCTTCTAGGTCACGTATTTCCGAGCGCTTAGCCTCGACTTGTCCGTGAATGATCTCTAGCTTTACCCTTGTAGCGTCTATGGTTTTGTCTAAGCTATAAATCATAGACTCTATCTTTTCTATGATCTTACTGGGTTCTCGGGGGAAATCTAGGGGCACCGCGGCCCTCAACTTATCTAGAAGGTTCTTCATCCTATTGTTTGCTCTTTCGCGGAGAAGCCTAGCTCTAGCCTCTAACTGCTCTAGTTGGGACTTTACTTGAAGGTAGCGCTTACTATCGTGTTCAAGCTCGTCCACCACGGCTCGGAGCCGCTCATACTCCTCCTTTGCGCGCTCGGCCTCTGGAAGAGCTTCCAGTTCTGCTTTGATCCTCTCTAGTCTGGACCGGAGTGAGGCCAAGAGCTGTCTGTCACGGCTAACCTCGTTTGCGAGATTTAATGCCTTCTCTACTAGTCGTAGGCTCTCCTCAAGCTTTTCGAGCTCCTTCAACTCTTCCTTGGCGTTTAGCGCTATCTCATACTCTCTCCTAGCCTCCTCGTACTCCTGCTCAAGCCTCTTTAGAGTCCGTTCGAGCTCCTCCTTCTTAGCGTTTAGGAAGTCGAAGCGCTGCTTAAGCCTCCGCAACTCGTTGACACGGTCCTTGAGCTGAATGTGCTCCCTCTCAGCCTCTTCTAGTAGAGGCTTCAACCTTTCAAGCTCTTCAACAACCTTACGGTACTCCCTAGCGCTCTCCTCAGCTTCACGTAGCCGTGCCTCCTCTCTATGATACTGCTCCTCAAGCATATCTCTTTTGGCGCGTAACAGGCGGAGTATCGACGCTAAGCGCTCGTAAGCCTTTTCTATAGCTCTTAGCTTTAGAATAGTATTCATTATATCAATGCGCCTCTCCTTGTTTACCAGTATCTCGTCTATCTCCCCCTGCCTAGTCACGAGCAGTAAATCGGCTAGAACTGGGTCTATGCCTAGTATCTTCCGTAGCTCCGCTTTTACGCTTTCAACGCCGCGTGCGAGAAGCCTGGTAGTGCCGTCGCCTACCTGGTAAAGATGCGCTTGCGTAGCACCGTTGCGCTGTACAACCTTCTGTAAACGGTACCTATGCCCGTTAGCCGTGAACTCTATGCTAATGCGTGCTATGGAAGCTCCAAGCCTTATTAATGCGTCTTTGCGGCTACGGGTGCCACGGCTGTGCGACCCAAACATCGCGTAGGTTATAGCATCGATGATGCTGGTCTTGCCAGCCCCATTTGGACCAACTATAGCTATTATGCCCCGTCCAAAGTCTATCCGTGTTCTCCGATGGCTCAGCACGTTTTCTAGCTCTACGCGCTCTATTATCAATGTTTATCGCCTCTCCTTCAGCCCAAATACCTCTTCTATAAGATGCATTGCCTCGGCCTCGGCGTGACTCTGTGGATCGGAACCTAGGACGTCAACTAGCTTCATTGCTAGGTGTGCCAACTTTTCGTCTCTCAGTATGTCTTTCAACAGTTCTTCGAGCCGTATAGTCGATGATGCCTTCTGTATCGAAGGGGGCAGTTTGGTCTCAACAGTGTCTATGCGTAGACGGTACGAAAGCACGTGACGTGAGATTATGTTCTCAACCAGCTTGTAGACAGATGTCTTGAAGCTACGGGGCACGTTCGACACGGTTAGATGAAGTAGAGGCTTCCGGTCATCAGAGTAGCGGGCTAATCGGTCACGAAGCTTAACTAGAACCGAACGCAGTGACTCTACGCTACTAAACTCTATATTCTCTACAATCTGTGGCCTGGCCGTCTCCAGGGCTATACGGTCGTCAAAGATAGTCTGAGTTTTCCCCACCTCTGCCACAGCTACGTATCTCTGCGGCTGTGCTGATGCCTCGTCTACGCGTAGAGCCTCAGTAGAGCCAGGGTAAACAGCCACAGAGTCGCCTATAACAAAGCGACGATAGATATGTATATGGCCTAACGCGTAATAGGAATAGCCTTTAGGAAGATCGCCTAGCTCGAGTTCATAGTCTGGCGCGATCTCATGAAGAGTCTGATGGAGGATTAGTACCGAAGGCTTCCCGGAGCTAGAGGGGACCCTAGCAAGATGGTCCAGCAAACGCTGACGTGCACCTAGGCCCTTCTCGTTGCGAACCCCGGCTACGAGGAGTTCTACTCCGCTGCGTGTACGCACTAGCCTATGCTCTGGGCCGCGTAGGCCTATCACTGATACAGTGGCTACAACGTCCTCAATTATGAGAAGTGGTGGGAGCATACGTCTACGCGGTAAATCATGGTCCCCAGGAACTACTATAAACGGTATACCGGCTTGGCTTAGTTTGCGTAGAGACCTTATGGCATAGTGTATCGCCTGGGGCGGTGGACGTGTAGAGTCGAAGAAGTCGCCAGAATGTACTACGGCGTCAACCCTCTCCCTAAGTGCTATCTCGACTACCTCGTCAAAGACCCGGTATATGTCCATCTCCCTATCTATTAACCCGTACTGCCTATAGCCAAGATGAGTATCCGATACGTGAAGTATTTGAACAGATTCTGCCGTCATGTCTCCAAGCACCTAGCATAGCCCGGGGTACCTTTCTCTAAGCATGGGGTGATACTACATGAACTCTGAGACAAAGTCATCCACAGTGGTTGTCTCGTCTATAGTCCTGCGTAGTGACTCCCACTCAGCGACCACGTCTATATCGGCTCCTCCGAGATGCCCCTCATAGCGGTCTATCTGCACCAAGGCTGGTATGCGTATAAAGGGGCCTATAACCACGGCTTCCCCCGTGTTGAGAGACGGCAGGTGGGCTACTAGGTCGTCGCTCAGGCTCTCGCTTGCTGCCTGGATGTAGCGCTGGTCGCTCGGCTCCACTATCCGCAGCACTATGAGGTTGTTAGCCTGGCTAAGTATCTCTGGGTCTAGTCCCTTAGGCCTCTGGCTAACCAGTATTAGGCCTGCGCCGAATTTGCGTCCCTCGCGGGCTATCCTGGTGAGCCAGTATTTGGACAAGGTATCCTCATCCCCAGGAGCCAGTATGTGTGCCTCCTCCACGACTATGAGTATGGGGAAAGGTATCTGACTCGAGCCGGTGAGCTTGTGGCGCTTTCTCTCAGCCAGAACTATCCGTAGCATATGGCTTACCACGGCGTCAGCAGCGTCACGGTCTATACGGCTCAAATTAACAACGTTAGCGTAGCCAGGGCGGATCCTCGACACTGGGTCAACTGCATCGTCACGTATTATGTCACTATAGCGCTCCTGTAGCGACTCAATTTTGTTAACCACGGCTGTTGCGGCAGTAGACTCCTCCCTCCTCCGGTGTGCCATACGCTCCACTATACTAGCCAAGGTCTCCAGGAACCCGCCTCGCTCCTCGGAGCCAGATTCTCTCAGCTGCGACAAGGCTTTGCGTAGGACACGTTCCTGGTTATAGTAGCGCTGCTCTATGCCCAGTAGAATCATTAGTTCCGATACACTCAGTAAACGTGGATTTAAGACGGGTTCAATCACGTTGACACGGCCGCCGAGGTTTGAGCTAACATACTCGCCATGGAAGTCAAATATGAGCACAGTGCCTCCATGCCTAACAAGCCTATCAACTATTATGGCCACTGTGTTGCTCTTGCCAGCACCGGTGACAGCGAGTATCGCGGTATGCCTCGTAACCAGCTTGTTGACATTAACGTAGACTGGTACATCCGGACGCGAGGCGAGCACACCTAGACGGACCCAATAGGGCTCCTTGCCTCCGAATACATTCTCGAGCATACTGCTAGGGGCACGATACACCCTAGCGCCTGGCAGGGGAGGCAGACGAGGCATGCGAAGCGAGCCAACAGTACCCAGAAGCCTTGCAGTGCACTCGAAGAACACGTCCTCGTCGCCCATTTCCGCGCTGAGCTTCTCGACTATAGTCGGGTCATATACCCCCGGTAGAGCGTTCAATGTTATGCTCCTAGTGCCAACCTGCTCGACCATCCCTAGGATAGCACCGTCAGGGTGTTCTATCACAACATAGTCGCCGACCGGCGGTGGGTTTGACGAGACAAACCTAGCTATTACCGGTGTAGAGTTGTCGACGACAAAGCCTAGAGGCTCCTCGGGAGTAGAAGAACCGCTCTCGTCGCCGCCATTCCTAGCGGCTCCTGCTCCATGCATCATAGTGTCGCCTCCGCTGCAGCGCCAGCTTACAGAACCTGCTAGTCTAGTGCATTAGTCTCTGGATAGGTGGCTAAGGAGGCTTCTCGGGTAATATCTATATGCATACGCCGCGTTTATGATGCGCACGAGAGTAGATGGCACATGGGGGTGCTACCATTACAGCAGCATAGCCCAGTGAGCGATGTACACGTACTACTTTAATGAGCACTAGTATATCAGGATTGTCCAGGTCTACTGGTAGATCTATGTCCTCAGCTATGGCCTCTATAGCCTCCCTTTTGTGTAGTAGTTTACCCGTCTCTCTATTGTAGAGCTTGCCCTCGAGCCTTATCGCGAATCTGGTATTCTCGCTAGCCTTGGACTTAAGCAGATCCTTTACAGCAGCTGCTACGTAATCGACATACGGGGAAACCTCTAGATCTATAGGCACAGCCCTCAGTATTACGCTGTCATCGGAAACCTCTCTCGCTATGCGCTTCACAGCATCGTATGGATCCTCAACCTTTAGTAGTAGTAGCGAGCGGGGTGCGTCAAACAGCCTGGCCCGCCCAATAATGCTCTCTATCTCGCGCAGAGCCTTCCTCATAGAGTTGTACCCTGGCTCGTGGGCTACTATGAGGTTGAAGAGCCTATAGCGGGGCACATCCTCGGTTGCCATGTTGCTAGCTCCTCCGCGCTAGCGGATCCAAGCGCGCTGGCAGAGCAGCTGCTGCACGCCTAAGGCAGCTGCATGTCTCCCCTTTTCTGAGGCTCGGCCCTAGGTTCACCTCCTCAGAGGCCTAACCACTGTCCTCATCTTTGTGACGGTCTCTATCCAAACTGAAGCCACGTCCGCGAGACGCTTGTCACCAACACACTCCACATACGCCGTGTTCCGCTTCACTCTTGCCTGCGCCCTTCTACAGCCAAGAACCTCGGCAGCCTCTGCTACCTCGTCGTCTTTGGGAGGCTCTAGAGCCGAGCCACACGGCCCCCATTTGCACGCCCAGCACGCTAGTCTATGAGCGACTATGTTAGCGGAGCAGCTACTCGGCAACACTATCAGGCCGTGGCGTCTAGCTACCCTAGCTGCCAGCTCCTTCAAATCAGTCTCGTGTATAGTAACCTGGTCACGGCCACCCCGGGGAGGCCTTGGCAGACGCCTCTCTATGGGCGTGGTGTCCACGACTTTTGAGGCCCGCAGCCTGCGTAGGATACCGTGAGTGACTCTCAGACTGCCGGGAACCATTGTGCGTATACCAGCGTCCCTAGCCCTCCGCATTATGTCGTCCAGCTCTCTATCAGTAATGCCTGGTATTATAGGTCGTAGAAACAGGGTCACGTGGACTCCTCTGTGAGCCAGCTTACTGGCAAACATGAATCTATCCTCAGGGCTGGGGGCTCCTGGCTCAAGTACTGAGGCATAACGTATAGTAGTTATCGATAATAGCACGCTTATTCTGGGATCAGCCTTCTTTACGAAACTCTCCAGATGGTTGCTATCTAGAACAGACTTTGTAGATATCTGCTGCGGGTTGCCGAGATAGCGCCGTGTAGCATCCAAGTACTCTAGCGCCTTTTCCACGGTAGCCTCCATGAAGGGCTCTGTAACGGAACCAAAAGCTAGTAGTGTTCCAGAGCTACCTGGCACAAAGTAGGGGTTTACGAGTAGCGCATACACCAGCTGTAGGCCAGAGAGCGGATAAGGCGCTGGCTTCAGCGGAAACCCCATCTCCGGCACATAGCAGTAGAGGCAGCCAAAGTTGCAGCCAATGCCGGTATGAATCGTCATGCCGCATGGGATAGGTCGACGGCGGGCATGACGGTCTCTACGCGCCTCTCGTAGCTCTCTCTCGTTGAGCTTAGACTCTATGCTAGCTGCTAGCCTCTGCTTCTCTGCTAGGAGCCTCTCCACGAGTCTCGCAAGTTTCTTCAACCACTGTATCCCTAATCGAGTTACCGAGCTAGCGTCCAGCTATTAGGCCCAACGGGGGATGGAAGTTATTGTGTCCCAGAACTTCGGTGTGATAAAATGGCAGAGTAAACCGGCGATACGTGTGCGGAATACGCTAGGTCAACAGCTGGAGGAGTTCATGCCGCTAGAACCCGGGATAGTGCGCATGTATGTATGCGGCCCGACAGTCTACGACTACACACACATAGGTCACGCGAGGACATATGTGGCGTTCGACGCTATAAAGCGGTACCTTATGCTACGTGGCTACCACGTTATACATGTGCAGAACATAACAGATATCGATGATAAGATAATCAATAGGGCACAGCGCGAGGGTAGAGACTGGCGCGAGATAGTAGACGAGTATAGCCGCGACTACTTCGACATGCTGAAGAAGCTCAACATAAGTGTTCATGTACATCCACGCGTAACGGACCACATAAAGGAGATAATAGACTTCATACAAGGGCTCATAGACAAAGGCTATGCTTACGTAGCCCCGAGCGGTAGTGTATACTTTGACGTCAACGCCTTTTCTGACTATGGTAAGCTTAGTGGCCGCTTCCACCCAGAAGACTGGCGGCAAGAAGAAGACATATTACGCGAGAAGAAGAACCCCTACGACTTTGCTCTATGGAAGGCCTGGAAGCCCGGCGAGCCATACTGGGAGGCACCCTGGGGCCGCGGGAGGCCCGGCTGGCACATAGAATGCAGTGTGATGTCCTCAAGATACCTTGGGGAGCAATTCGATATACACGGCGGTGGCCAGGACTTAGTATTCCCTCACCACGAGAACGAGAGAGCGCAGAGCGAGGCATATTTCGGCAGAAAACCCTGGGTAAGGTACTGGCTTCATACGGGGTATCTCACGATACGCGGCGAGAAGATGAGCAAAAGTCTGGGCAACATAATACCGTTCCGTGAGGTAGCGAAGAAGTGGAACCCTAGCGTGCTGCGCATGTGGCTCTTAAGCGCGCATTACCGTACACAGCTAGACTTTAGTGAAGAAGCGCTAGCACAAGCGGAGGCAAATCTACGTAGAATACGCGGAGCTGTATCAGAGCTAGCTCGTGTAATAAACGAGATATCACCTAGAGGTAGGCTGGATGATGACGAGGTAAGGACTGTGGGAGAAGTAGCAAGAGCATACCGAGAGTTCCATGAGGCTATGAGCAACGACTTCAACACGGCGAAAGCACTTGCATCAATGTTAAGGCTCACTAGGATAGTAAACAGTGCTATAATACCGGGCGAATACTACACGGCAGGCATCCTCGCGTTACGACTCTATGAGGAGTTTAACACAGTATTCAGCGCTATAGACGACGTACTGTATGGTACAGCTGTACCTGGGGGCGAAATAGCAGAAAAGCTGGTAGAACTGATAGTATCAGTGCGTCAGGAGCTAAGAAAGCGAAGAATATACGACGTAGCCGACAGCATACGTTCGGAACTCTCGCAGCTAGGCATACGGCTCTACGACCATCCAGGCGGAAAGACGACTTGGCGCATCGATAAGAGCCGGTAGCAGACAAATAACCACAAAAACTCGAGCTCGTGTCTGCGTGCATCAAGCGTGATGCAACCCTAGATGGTGTCCTCGCAAGTATTTCCCTTTCTTAGCCTCTCGAGAGCTTGATGGAGAAGCTTACCCTTGTCAAGAGGCTCTAGGCTTTGGTCGGAGATACCTCTCACATAGATGTAAAAAGTCCTCTGCCATGAGCGCTGTAGCTCATATGTAGTAATAGGGTTCCATCCTGGGACCGGGAAATCGAGCGACACAACTATGGCGCCAGGTCTCAGCTCGGATTCTAGCTTTGGACGGAGCTTCTGGTTGACACTGGTGAGCAGATACATGTACACTATATCTGCGTCCTCTAGCGGTATCTTGAAGAAATCTGCTTCTATAACCTCTACACGGTCAGCGAGGCCACGTTTCCTGACAGCTTGCCGGGCCCTTTCGGCAAGGTCGCTTCTCAGCTCAACGCATCTTACACGTACATAGGGAAACGCCTCTGCTAGGGCTACTGCTACACGGCCGTCACCGCAGCCTATATCGTAGATTATGTCGCCCCTCTTAGGCCTTAGTATAGAAACAAGACTCCTTATAACATCGTCTCGTGTTGGAACCCACGGCACAGATGGCTGATAACCGTACCCTATCATGATCTTATGCCTCCCGCGAGTATTCTGCCAGACAACACGTATCACGTTGTACCGTAGCCTGGTGCCCGATAGGCTTAGGGACTCGGGGGCTAGAGTTTATATTCAGCTACGCCTAGCACCTAGTCCCCACGAGGCTAGCCTTATTAGCGTCGCTTTAGCATCTACTAGGTCAACAGTACTGGGGGCATAATGGACACGCCGCCGGTGCATAGCGATACCGTTTCAAGGCTCATACCCGCAGGAATAGCACTCATATTCATTGGGATGTTATTACTATTTGTGGGTGTGTTCTATAGTATCATCCGTAGCGGTGGTAAAGGGGAGTACGGTGGAGTTGTAGTGATAGGTCCCTTTCCGATAGTTTTTGGGTCAAATAGTGATGTTGTGAAGATAGCAGTAATAGGAGCAATAGTAATGATGGTTCTAGCCCTAGTGATAATGCTACTACCCTTACTTATTGGTAGGAGTATAGCGCCAACCAGGTGAAAACTGTTCAGCAAACTCGGTTATAGCGTGAAGCTGGGCATGCTCCACGCATCATAGTACACTAATATTTGCAGTGTAGCCAGGCTGGGCTCCTGGCTAGGTGTAGACAGTGTCTAGACAAGACATAGATGTACATGTAGAAGACATGCTAATGAAGGCTGATAGGCAAGTGTTGAAAATACTTTCACCCCGTGCACGCTGTATTGTACTAGCACTGAGAGTGATGGAGTCTACTGGAATAGATATAATCGACCTAGAGGCTAGGATAGAGAGTTTCGGATTCCGGTGTACAAAGCTTGATGAAGTACTATATATGTTATCCTACCATGGCATAGTTGAATGCACAGGTGGGGTTTGTAGACTAACCGACGCCGGGGCGGAGCTCTCAGCTGCTCTCGGTGAGTTTCTTGCGAATATGCGGCGTCTAGCGTACAGTGTCGTAGAAGGCTCGGTTGATGAAGACGACGTATTGTCAAGCCTAGTGACGGCATTTGCAAGTACCTTAGGTCTCATAGAATCATATGTTGAAGAACCTAGTTTAATGCCGCTGTATCTATCTTTGCACGTATATATAACTGGGTTGAGTACAGCTGTATTGGCACAACTAGCTAGAGTAAGCGCTACAGTGCTTGATACAGTGAAACGTTTTACTGAAGGCTATGGAACCGAGTGAAACGCTTCTTATCCCTATAGGTTCTAGTGGGCACGTACATTCAATTCACCATTAGAATATCATTATTATATTAGAGTGGAAAGCAATAATTTTACTGATTAGTTTATTAACTTATATGAACATTGTATAGGGTAATACTTATCAAGAACGAACATGAACACTTGTTAACGGGGTGTATAGGTTATGAGCCTAGAACTAAAAGTACTATATGAAGACGAAGAGCTAGTTGTAATGAAGGCGCCAACCGATGAAGAGCTAGTAGACCTGGTGTATAACTTTATACGCAGCAAGGGCCGGCCAGTAACGTGGAAGGAGCTGCGTGACTCGTTTAGCGGCATAGCTGGCGAGGACAGGCTTCGTAAAGCACTAAGCAAGCTACGCATGCGTGGCGATATAGTAGAACTCCGGGGCGGCAGATACGCCACGCTAGACATGCCAGGAGTTGTTGAAGAACTCGAGGAGCGAAGGCGCAAGAGGATGCTGCGGGAAGCGCTAAGTCTCGAATGGAAACTCTATGGTTCGCCGCCCAGACGTAGGAAGGGCGTAGAGGCGACGAACTAGGCTGTCCTGAGCTAGTGGATGCTTAGCGGCGTAGCAAGGTGGGCTAGACTCCTTTTTGTTGTGTTCTCGACTCTTTTTATCTTCTAAAAGTGTCCCTGCCTAAGTGGAATATTCTCTATTCTTTATATTCTGCGTCTGATATACCTATAGGGCTTATGAAGCATATACGGTTACTCTCTTACTGGGTGTAGTCCGGAGTGCCGGTTCGCAGACAAAAGCAGACGAGCATCTCGGAGGTAGTACTCCTAGCTAAGCCTAAGAAGCCTACGAAATTCTACGCTGACAATAAGGGTGGTATCGTAATACTTCGTGGGGAGGATGGGGCGATAGCTGTCGTCCCAGAGGATGAAGTGTGTCGGCTAGCAGAGAGACTAAATATGGTAATAGTTGGGTATACTTGTAAGAAGCGTGGTAAACACTAGAGAAGGTGTATGAAGCCCCTCCTAGGCGTATAAGGCGTGCCTTGTACGTGCTGTGCGTAAAAGTGAAAAACTGGGCGATGAAGGCCCATCGCCTGAGAGCCCTAGTCTGTGTCGAGAGAGTCTGAGAGCTGCTGGAAGAGAATAGTTGGGGGCGACAGCGATGGAGGTTGTTGGGAGAGAGGTGCAGCAGTACAGTAAGACAGGAGACTTCATAGTGGGTAAGCACGTGTATGGGAACTTGTATGGTGTTAATCCGGAGAAGCTCTGGGACGAAGAAAGCTTAAAGAACATTGTAGTAGAGGCGGCGAAGGTAGCCAACATGCACCTGGTGGAGCTAAAGTCGTGGAAGTTTACGGGGTACCATGGCGGCGTCTCGATAATCGCCCTAGTATTGGAGAGCCACATTGCAATACACACATGGCCTGACTACGGCTATGCTACGGTAGACGTGTATACTTGTGGAGCGCAGAGCGACCCGTGGAAAGCCTTCAACTACATCATAGCTAGGCTGAGGCCAAAACACTACATAGTACACTATGCTGATCGGAGTAGTATACCAGGGGCTACAGAGAACGAAAGAAAGTGAGCCCAGCTTTATATCTTTTAGCTCTTGGATTCAGAGTAGAGTGTCCAGCAACAGTCGTGCAATAGGCGTTATGCAGTATGGAGAAAGACCACTGCACCTTACACCTGGCTAGCGGCTATTCATGGCGCTAGCTAGGCATTTCAGTAGCGTAGTTCTGTGTGGTAGTCCTCAGAGACGGCCGCGGCTTCTTCATCGCATAACGCTCATTGAAACACGGCTCTTCATCGGATGACGCCAATACGCTGAATTGGATACTGGGCTGTTAGGCGGTAAGTACTCTGGCTTGGCTGGATGCCTAGAGGGCACTAAGACTATAGATACGGCGCTAGTCTAGCTCTGTCTTGCGGGAGAAATCCATTATGGATATTGTGAGTATCTTGTTCCCCTTCACCCGGACTATTATGTCGTTCTCAGTGAGTATGGCCTCGTCGGCCTCCTCGTCGATGTCGCCGAAGTGTATGTAGAGGATATCGCTCTGCCTATCGTATTCTATCCATATCTTCTCCACGTCCTCTATGCAGAAGCTCTTTCTCTTGGCTTCTTCTTGCTGTCCTTGCTCTTGCACGCAGCTCCACCGCGGCTACAGAGGAGTCTACCGAGGATAATGAAGCTCGCTGCCATAGCTGCTAGTATTGCTGAAGCTAGCTCGAGTCCTTCTAGCATTCTCCTCTGCCCAGGTATGCCCTCACTAGGTCACGCTCAGTTACTATTGCGCGTGCAAGCCTCTCCTGGTCGAGCAGTAGTAGGGCTCTCTCGTTCACAGCCAGTATAACTTCTGCTGCATCGGATACAAGCGCCTGCTCGTATTCTAGTACTGGGGCTGGCGTAGAGTGGCTAGCTAGCGACTCAAGAAGAGTCTCCTCGGTAGGCTTCCTAGCTATAGCCATCAGTATGGATGACATGGTTGCCATATAGTATTCGCCGTTTATACTGAGGGGTAGCCTTCGGAATCCTTTCTCGTACATGTAGCCTAGGGCCTCTATAAGGGGCTCACTTGGATCTCCCATGACTATGCTATGGGTGGCATAGCATCTAATAGGCTCTGAGCACTCCATGGTGGAGACTGCGTAGTCTAGCTCTGTATAGGCTGACACAAGGCGGCCTGTATCGTCCACTACGGGTAGAAAGCCTATTCCACGTCGAAGCATTATCTCGGCTGCTTCGTCGAGCCTCACATTACCTTTTACGACGTAGGGCGGTTTGCTAGCTACTTCATGTATGCTAGTCTCCAGTGCGGCCCGGAAATCGAATCTTTCAACCGTACCTGCTTCTTCGAACAATTCCAGTATGTGGCGTGCTAGGTCTTTAACCGAAACTATGCCCATGAGAAGCCCGTCATCCCCTACTACGGCTGCATGGCTTATACCGCGTGTGCCCATAAGCCGGATAGACTTAGCTATAGTAGTCGTAGGGTCAAGCGCCTCGTAGAAACGTAGTGCCAGGGCTAGTTACACCCGGTACCAGTGTCTATGCTAGAGGGCGATTAGAATCCTTTTTCTCGCAGCGAGGTGCTATACCAGGATATGTAGTAACGTGGTGGTCAGGCGTGGAGGAGGCTCTACGTGCATATATAACTGAAGGAGACGAATACGTGGATATACAGATCCATGTGAAGCCCGAGGCAAGGTTTACCGGACTACGCCTAGAAGCAGGAGAACTCGTATTCTACACTGAAGAACCGCCGTTAGAAGGCCGTGCAAATGCGAGCATAATCAGGTTCTTCTCGAGGCTCTTCGGCGTCTCGTCCTCGATGGTGGACATAGTATACGGGGCGCGGAGTCGCACTAAGCGGATACGCATCAAGGGGGTAAACGCAGACCAGGCAATCCAGAAGATAATTGAAGCACTACGGGAGAGCAAGGGAAGCTAGAGCTTACTTATCCTGGCAGGCTCTACTGGGCTACAGCCGCGGGGGCTATCGTTTTGCCAAAGCAGCCGTCGAGGAAGGTGTACGAGTCAACGCCCCAGCGTGTGCTAGCCCGAGCAGTAGCTGCTGTACTCGTGCAGCAGGGGGTAGAGCTAAGCCAGCAGGAGCGCCGACAGATAGAGTACATCGTGGCTGAGTCACCGAGACCAGAGCTAGGAGACTATGGGATACCATTAGCAAGGTATGCGAAGCGCTACAGAATAGACATAGATAAGTTCTTCGAGAATGCCTCAGCTCTGCTCATAAGAGAGCCCGTTGTGGCCGAAGCTAAGCGCGTTGGGGGTTACCTCAACATAGTGATAAACGCTGCGAACGCGGCAAAGCTCGTCTTTGAGGCAGCCCATCTGGAGGGGTTTGGGTACGGCCGCGTAAAGACCGATAGGCCGGAAAGAATAGTAGTAGAGCATACCAGTGCTAACCCTGTGCACCCCCTCCACATAGGCCACGCGAGGAACGCTAGCCTAGGCGACGCCCTGGCCCGGCTACTCCGTGCACGGGGCCACATAGTGCAGACACGGTTCTACATAAACGACATGGGACGGCAAGTAGCGGTACTAGCCTACGGCTACATAGCTGCTGGCCTGGATAATCCGCCAGATGGTGTGAAGCCCGACCACTGGATAGGCCTAGTCTATGCGATAACGCACACGCTAGCCGACATAGAGGAGCTGAAGAGGAAGCTGGATAAGCTCAAGAAGGAGGAGAAGTACGACGAGTACCGTCAGCTTCTCCACGAGCTCGATGAGCTAGTGGCAGTAGCCTCTAGGCTGAGGGAGCGTGACCCAGAGCTCTTTGAGCGAATTGCTAACGCACTGAAGGGCAGCGATCCTGCTGCAGAGATTTCGAAGCTAATGCAGATCTACGAGTACCGCCGCGACCCTAAGAAGGTTGAGTTGTTCCGTAGAGTAGTAGAGCT
This sequence comes from Pyrodictium delaneyi, assembly GCA_015661645.1. Classification (GTDB taxonomy): domain Archaea; phylum Thermoproteota; class Thermoprotei_A; order Sulfolobales; family Pyrodictiaceae; genus Pyrodictium; species Pyrodictium delaneyi_A. Next base: position 7,647 of record DQVR01000068.1, on the reverse strand, counting down.
ATGCCTCCAGGGCTTCCGTGAGACGCTCTCAAGGCTCGGCATAGATATAGAGAAGTGGGACTGGGAGAGCGAGCTAGCATGGACCAGCATGGTTTCCAAGATAATCGAGCAAGCCCGCCGTAGCCCCTACGCCACGGTGTATAAGGGCGCTCTCGCCCTGAACCTGCAGCCCTTGCTCCGCGATCCAGTAGTCCGGGAACGGCTAGGCCTATCCGAGGACTACGAGGTACCACCTCTAATACTCCAGAGGAGCGATGGTACAACACTATACACTACCAGAGACATAGCCTATAGTATCAAGAAATTCAGGGAGTTTAACGCTGACCGCGTATTCAACGTGATAGCCGCAGAGCAGAGGCTGGAACAGCTACAGGTAAGGCTAGCACTTATAGCACTCGGGTACCGCCGCGAAGGGCTAAACCTCGTACACTATGCTTACGAGATGGTAAACCTTCCCGGCCAGAAGATGAGCGGCCGCCGCGGCCGCTACATAACCCTCGACGAGCTAATAGACCAGGCGGTGGCTATAGCCCGCCAGGAGGTAGAGAAGCGGAGCCCAGACCTACCCGAAGAGGAGAAACAGAGGATAGCCGAGGCAGTAGGTACAGCAGCGGTACGCTACACCCTGGTATCAGTATCAGCGCTGAAGCCCATGACCTTCAACATTAACGAGGCGCTAAACTTTGACCGGAACAGTGCCCCCTACATACTATATACGCATGCCCGCGCATCCAGCATACTATCAAAGGCCCGCGAGCGCGGCATACAGCTAGACTGGAGCAGCATAGACTACAGTGCTGCCAGCGAGAACCAGCTCCGCCGTAGCCTAGTAATACAAGCCCTGGTCTACCCCTACGTCTTCGCCAAGGCGGCCGACGAGCAGCGTCCTGAACTAATAGTAGCCTACCTCAACCGGCTCGCCGACACCTTTAATAAGTGGTACACAAGCGGCGATAGCGCCATCAACGAGTCGGATAGAGGAAAGCAGATGTTTAAACTGGCTCTGGTATACACTATAAAGCAAATACTGGCGAACGCCCTAGACTTGCTAGGCATAAAAGCAATAGACCGGATGTAATAAAGGCATCTACTCGGCCAGCCTCCAGAAAGGCGGGCCCGTAGCCTAGCCAGGATAGGGCGCCGGCCTTCGGAGCCGGAGGTCCGGGGTTCAAATCCCCGCGGGCCCGCTACAGCAAAGTCCCTTAGAAAGGCTTGTCTTCGGCTCTACCCTTTCTATTCTTTGAACGCAGTAACCTTGTATACTATGCGGTCCGTGCCAGCAAGGTCTAGGCCGTGCTGCTGAGAATTGGCTTGCCTAGGCGAATCGATCTTAAGATGCAGTATTAACAGGGTCAGCGTTACCTACAGTGGGTTAGGAGCAATGGTGTGAAGGGCAGGGTTGTTAAGCGCTTCGAGACGTGTCTAAACTCTACCTTAGACTGGAATGAGGGGCATAATAGCCATGTGTATACACGGGGTACAGAGCCGTTATACTGGTAGATAATCACCGGTCGCAGCCGAGGAGTAGAAGCGTAGGTCTATTGTATTATCTATTCTATTATACTAGCATAGGCTGATAGTCTCTGCTACTGATCTCTCCCGAGGTTCAAGTAGCCCCGAGATTTTACAATAGACTTGTTAAGCGAGGTTTCGCATTGTGATCGATGCTGTGTTAATCATTAGGTTAAACACTGGTAGCCTGCTTTCTGCCCACTCCTTATAGTTATAGACTGCGATAGTATGGCAGAATACCCGGTTTCTTTATTGGTACCTTTCTCATATAGAGTAATAGCTGTATTGTAAGAGACTTGTTATAGTTTACTGGCATGGTTGGTATTCCTCGTGGAATTATGTAAAGGTATTATATTGGGTAGGCTTGTGATGGACATGTCTACGTATACCGAAAAGGCCCGAAGATTTGTGGCACAGTACTAATTTATCATATAGGAGGGGCTGTGTTTAAAATTGGTAAACTAAGCAGAACAAGGAATGGTGAGGTCCTGCCATGAGGCGGCTTCTACCTGTACTCGGTATGCTGGCCTTTATAGTAGTAGTCGGTGTTGCTGCCCTTCATGCAAACTCGATGAGTAATGGCGCCCCGCAGCTGGATTGTACGCAGTGCCACGTGGGCGCAGACAAGAATCCCGCGGAGATGGTGGTCGAGGGGCTTCCTGAGAAGTACGAGCCAGGTAAGACCTACAAGATAACGGTCAAGATAACAAAGGGCCCTGACTGCAGCGGTGGTGTTGCTTGTGGTGGGCTCGCGGTGCAGGTCAACGCCGGCGATCTCATAGTTATAGACGAGAAAAACACATTCATATCTACAACGCCGACTGGCGAGAAACTGCTAACACACACCAAGGACGGCTCTATGCAGCGCGAGTGGACCTTTGAGTGGAAAGCGCCCGACAGGCCTGAAACAGTAACATTCAAGATAGCTGTACTCGCTACTGACGGGGACGGCAGCTTCAATGGCGATGCATATGCATACAAGGAGATAGGCATTAAAGCTGCAGGTGGAGAGCAAGCACAGCCTGCTCCGGAATCTGCATCTACGGTAACAACCAAGGTAGCCACAGAGACAAAGATCACTACGACTGTAACTACAACACCAGTTGGTACTGTAAAGGAGCATAACACGGCAATGGCTATAGGCGTGGCAATAGTAGTGTTCATAATAGTAGTTGGCGGCTACCTAATGCTGACAAGAAAGTAGCCAGCATTATATCTCAAACCCTCTAGCTAGATAAGCATTATAATCATTAAGAGACCTAAGATATTTTTACCAGGCACAACTCAGCTATAGAAACCCCTGATCAAGTTATGAACTGTCTGGCTGCTCCTGGTATATACTCGTGTCGTGCCTGCTAAGAGCAGCAATTTGTCACCTGGATCTAAAGGTGGAAAGTTACATGAAGGATAGCGATGTCGGTGATAATACTGTTGAGGTATTCTGTATAGGGGGCCTAGTTTCGGAGAAGTGTACGAAGAGTATTGAGGTGCAGCTTAGTGAAACAAGTGCAGTTATAGACCTTGTTGACAGTGTCTGGGCAAAAGAGCCGTTCAAACCTATACTGTTTGTAACGCCAGCGCTTAGTGGTTTCAGCAGGCTATTAGAAGAGTTGAGTGAGCTTGGTAGGAACCCGTTCCTTGTAGAGGCGACCGGGATACCCGAGACTATGCTATCTGGACTCTCCCTTGACAGTATCATCGAGTACTGGATAGGCATGCTTGTAACGACTCTTGCAGAGAGAAAGAATGCCCGGCGACGGAGCCCACGTGTCTCACGTCGGGAAGTACTACGTCGTCTATTCCTAGTACCTCATAGGTATGTTCTACTGCCCAGGCTCCGATCGACGCCAGTAGTTTGTGGGAGCGAGGCTGTATGCCCTTTCTCCGCTTTAGAGGCAGGTAGGCTCGATGAAAGTAGGTGTCAAGGCTGTATGCTCTGTGCCTGGGAGTGTCCAGAGAGTGTCGAGGCTCCACTCTGGACAGGGCCTTCGGGGCTTCTCTACACTTACAGGTTCATAGACGACTATGGGCTTGACGGTATACTCTTCATATGCCGTAGTAGGCTCGAGCAACTAGATAAATTAGCGGTTGAGGCCAGCCCGGCCCGGCTCGCCCCCTTCCACGTGCCGTGTGTGAGCTGGCTTAGTCCTAGGCTACTTAAAGTGTTGACAGACTTCGGGGTGTATGTACACGTGTATGCTGGTAGTGGTGTGTGCCGTGGTTGTGGCCTAGAGGTTGCTAGCACTAGTGCGGCTAGTATGCTTGTTAAAAACAGTATACGCGTCAGCGGGAATCTAGCTGAGGCAGGCATAGCAGCATTTACCGGCTACGCAAGGCCGAGGAGGAGTCTTAAGGAGGTTGTTGTAAAGATGGTAGAGGCTCTTAGGGGCACAAAGTTAGTATAATACTTCTGTTATCTGGTTAGTCTAGCGTCGTAGAGATGCGCATGTTGCTTATCCCTATAGTCTTTAGTGGGAGTAGTTTTGTAGCCTTTTCAACGGCTGCCACGCAATCCTTGTCGGGCTCTCCATGTTCTCCCGCCCTGCAGTAGACTCTAAGTTCTCCATCCTGTCGGTCCACGTGGAGTATGTAGGGCTCACCGGGGCCTAGAGCCTCGACAAGCGCCAGTGTACGCGAATCCTCACGTTCCATATGGCCTATGTAGTCTCGGAGTATCTCTAGAGCTTTTCTGCCGCTTTCGCCGAGGAGTGTAGCTAGGTTGTCCTCTCCTACAGCATCTAGCCGTCTTTCTAGCAGCTCGTGTGGTAAGCCGGGACCCTCAACGAGGAAGTGGAGAAGCCCTGCCAGTACAGCGGTGTGGCTAGCACCTATGAGGGCTAGCCACGACACAGTCTCTCCATAGTGTAGCCTTCCGCGGCCATACTCATAGTTTAGGGCGAGAGCCATGACTGATGAAAGACGGGACACATCTCCAGTAGCCTTTAGTGCGGCGTAGAGGCCGGCTAGCCCAGCTAGGCCTTGTATTTTTGGTCTTGGCTTCTTGCCATAGAGCTGCTTTAGCAGAGTAGCGGCCTCCTCTACTGCTCTGGCCGGCTCCTCTGCATTATGGTAGATGCGGTGGGCAGCTAGTGCTAGGAGACATCGGTCGGGTTCAGTGCCGCATACAATAACGGAAGGATCTGCGTCAAGAAGCACGGCGGCCGTAAAGAGGCCAACATAATCCGCTCTCTCTGTATTTATGGTCTCAGCTACAACGTCGTATCCGAGGAACACGTAGTCACCGTAGATGTCAGTATAAAAGTCATCGAGCAGTACTATTCTCTGACCTGGTTCGAGGACTTCGTCTAAGCCAGACCCGATAACAAGTATATGGTTGTAGTAATGTATTGTGGCGGGCATTCCACGCTATACCCCGCACAGCTACTCCGGTTTATGTGGTTGTAGCCGATCTAATGCCGGTTACGTCATGGCCCTATACTCTGGAGGCCCGAAACAATATGGGTGACCACTAAAATATTGGTTTGAATATGCAGATTCCTACGGAGCCCTAAAAGGGGTGTCCTTCTAGCGGCCCGTTCATAAGCTGCCAAGGGGGTTTGTATATTGCCGGATGAAACTCGTAGAGACGTGCTCAAGGCTATAGCCCTTGGTGCCGCCCTAGCTGCTGTCGGCGGTGTAGTTACATACTATGGTACTGGCAGGGAGAAGACAGTCTACGAGACGGTAACCAAAACGCTTACAGAGACCTTGACGAAGACTATGACTGAGACAGCGACTCCTGGTGAGGCCGCTACTACCACAGAGGCTGAGGAGACCCAGCCGGCCAAGCCCAGGCTAGCAGTTGTCCCTGTAGGCCCTTGTAGGTTCTGTGGCACAGGTTGTGGCGTCCAGGCACAGGTGATAGTTGACCCACAGACCGGTATGGCTAAGGACATAGTAGCCCTAATGGGTATACCCACGTACCCTGTAAACAAGGGTGCACTCTGTACTAAGGCCTTCTACATACACAAGTCAATAGGCCACGGTGGAAACGAGCAAGCGTATGAGCAGAGGCTAAAGAAGCCACTGGTTATCAAGGACTGGATTATACCCGGCAAGAATAGGCCCCCGATAACACCCGAGGAGATACCAGAGGCACCTCGTGTAAAGAACCGCCAGGTAAGCAAGAACGTGGATGCGACAGCACCCACGGTAGAACACATAAAGAAGAACTACGTAGAGATCGACTGGGACACAGCTGTAAAGTTCTTTACCGCAATGTTCAAGTACGCTCTTCAGAAGTATGGCCCACATAGTTTCGCCTACTACGGCAGTGGCCAGCTAGGCACCGAGGAGAGCTACGTAATAAACAAGCTCACTAAGGGTGGTATACACACCAACAATCTAGACGGCAACCCGCGTATGTGTATGGTTAGCGCAGTAGGCGGCTTTATAACAAGCTTTGGAGCGGACGAGCCTGAAGTAAGCTATGACCACATAGATATACCGGAGCCCGACACCGGTACACATGCTGAGACCTTCCTTCTGATAGGCACGAACACTGCAGAAGCGCACCCAATAGTATTCGGCCGCATTGCGCAGGTGAAGCAGAAGAACCCTGACAAGGTAAAAGTAATTCTGGCGGATCCGCGCAAGACTAGAAGCGGCAGCATCGCTGACCTATGGCTCCCACTACGCTGGAGTATGGACGTAGCATTTCTCAACACTCTAGCACACATAGTAATGTATGATCTAGACAAGTGTAAGGTAGACGCTAGGACCGGTAAGGTTGAGTGTAGAGGCGAGTATGTGGACATAACCTGGCTAAAGCGCCACGCGGACTTCGCTATACCAGTCAGCACCGCCAAGACATGGGCACTCAAGGAGTACAACAACAAGTACAACAACATGGGCGACCTAAATAAGGTCTGGGACATGGGCACCACTGCGAGTAATGCTGCTAACTACAAGCTATATCCAAGCGTTGGCAAGGAGTACAAGAGCGAAGAAGATGTGGAAAAGGACTGGTGGAAGGGCTTTGCGCTTTACCTAAAGTTCCTTGAGCTATACAAGCCAGAAATAATGGTAAAGATACTCTTCGGCGACGAAAAACCACTAATCAATAGGAAGACCGCTGAGCAGCTCATAAAGGCTGGCGAATTGAGTCCAGACAAGGTCAACATGGCCAGCAACGATCCATTCGTAGAGATTGATCCAATAGAGGCTATGAGGCTCGCCGCTAAGTGGATGGCTAAGAACCGTCTCCTAGTCCTATGGACGATGGGCGTTAACCAGAAGATACAGGGAGTCCACACAGTAAACAGTATTATAAACTTCCTCGCTCTAACTGGTCAGATAGGTAAGTATGGGGCTGGCGCACTCAGCCTTACCGGTCAGCCAAATGCGTGTGGCGGTATCCGTGACCAGGGCGGTCTAGCACATGTACTGCCCTACGGTAGGCTCATAGCCCTCAAGGCCGCCAGAGAGCAGGTAGAGAACATTTGGAAGAAGCTCACCGAGGACTATCTAAGAGAGCGTGGCTACTCGGCCGATGCTATAAAGAAGGAGGTAGAGAATGTCTACGTACACCCAGTGCCAGGTCCACACGTTGTAGAGATGTTCCGTCGTGTAAACGCTGGCCAGCTGAAGATAGTCTGGATAGCCGAGACCAACCCAGGCCATAGCCTGCCGAACGTGTTCAAGTTCCGTGCCGGCATGGCTAAGCCGCACGACGACGACCCGGCATTCCCGTTCATAGTGGTCAGCGACATCTACCCGACGAGAACCACCGACCTAGCCGACCTAGTGTTGCCGGCAGCAGCCTGGGGCGAGAAGGAGTTCAAGTACGGCTGCTCTGAACGCAGATATGCTGTAGCAGCGTACATCATACAGCCACCGGGCGAGGCCGTCGGCGACCACATGATATTCGCTATGCTGGGCAAGGCATGGGAGGACGAAGGCCTGGTGCCAAAGGGCATTGTAAGCGGCTTCTTCCCAGAGGATGTAGACAAGGCTGCTAAGACTGCTGGGAAGAGCTGGGTACAGTACATAGTAGAGAAGAGCCGTGACAAGAAGTGGCACGAGGAATTCATCAACAGAATATGGGACCGCGACATACTAAGCCTGGCCAAGAATACTTACTACGACTTTAGCTACGTGAAGCGTGAAGCATTTAGGAAGATGATCAATGGTTTC
>DQVR01000091.1 GCA_015661645.1 Pyrodictium delaneyi | reverse complement strand
GTCCTTCGCTCATACTCCTCTCGCGGGAGAACATGTATGGCCGAGCCGCCTATAGGACACGCTGGAACGCATAGGCCACAACCTTTGCACTTGTCTGCAATGACTCTTGTATGCACACCCCACTCGTTAAACGTGAACTCGAACACCTCTGAGCCAAACGGGCATGCCTTGGCGCAGCTCTTGCAGTCTCCGCTATTCCATGCCCAGCACAGATCCGGATCAATAAGAGCTATACCCATCTTTACCTCTTCTTTAGATATCTCCTTGAGCGCCCCAGTTGGACATATTTTAGTACACTCCATACAGAGTGTACAGGGGTGCGTGATAAGTTCGTCAACTACTGGGCTACCGAGCCTACTAAGGCCCTCACGGAGACCAGCCAATCTTATAGCATTGTAGCCCATATAGTTGCATGCAAAGTAGCAGAGGCCGCACCGGATACAACGTCCATAGAAGTCCTCTGTAGCACCAGGCGGCAGAAGAGGAAAACGGTCATCCCTATATGGTTTAGTATAGACCATACACTTGCTCGGCAATAGGGGATTCGCTACACATTTCTTCCCATTCTCTTCTACTACAAAGCCGAGGGCATCATAGAAGACCATACGATCCTCGTCATCTTCCAAGAGAAATGGCTCATAGTATGGAGTACTAGTTGACCCTGGAGCTGCTTCAACACCCACGATAAGCCTAGAAGATGCCGCAGCAGCAGTTATCAGAATACCAGCTTGGAGAAACTCTCTTCTAGTTAACCCGCATCGCTCCGTTCTCCTGGACAACTCCATTCATCCTCCTGAACATAGGCATATTATGATTCCGAAAGACAAGTCCCCTACCATAGCTGCTACCATTGACCTGTGCAACCAATACGCTAGTTCCGATTTGTTAAATAGCCATAAATCTCCTTATGTGCGTGATTCTAGGTACGTCAACTCCTTGTCGCAAACAAACTGGGCACAGCGAATAACTCTACACCGCTATTTTTCGGCGATCACTACATTCCGTGTTGTACACGCCAACATCTATCTCCTCTATCTCTATTAAATAAATCCAGTATCAGACCTATCAAGGATGCTAATTCGGAACAAGCAGACAGTAAAGCAGTAAACAGCACATAATATCCACAATACGTGTGTTTTAGCCGATAAAACTAGACTATGTACCACCATGCCCGGAGGGACTCTAGTGTAAGTAAGGTGCATAATGCATGAAGTTTAATGTCTAGTTAGAGATTGTGTTAAAGATTGTAAAAATTATATGCGAAAACGACACATTAGACTCTTATACTGTACTTGGGCTTACCGGTCTGCTCTACGTCGCTCTTGGGTATCTCGTCTGACGTCGCCTTTCTAATCCTTGCTGCGCACGTCTTGTAATCTGGCTGGAAGAAGTACGGCTGCACATCGTAGTTGTCTAATGTTAGCGCGTTCGCCAGCTTGTTCTCGTCGAACCATGGTATGAACACGTAATCCATTCTAGGCCCGCCTAGACCAGTCCTTGGGTTCAGTATCACCGCCTTTACTGTCACCTTGCCGCGTGGGCTCTCTACTGTCACCCAGTCACCATCCTTTATGCCTAGTTTTTCTGCTAGCTCCTTGCGTATCTCAACGTACGCAGCTGGCTTGACACGCTTTAGCTCAGGTACTCTGCCGGTCATCGTAGCAGTGTGCCAGTGCTCTACTATACGGCCAGTAGTTGCTACCAGCTCGTAGCCAGTAGCGTCCCTTACCGTTACTACCTGGCCGTTGTCGAGCTTGTACTTGACTGCAAAGCCCGGCACTTCTGCCGGTGCTAGTGCTATCTCAAATATTGCCTCAATGTCGCCACGGTTACTCTTTACAGCCTCGCCCCAAGTCTTGGTTGCTAGCACTTGTAGACCCTTTTCTGGGTCGCCGCTGGCCGGCAGGGCTTCATGCTTCTCAACTATCTTGAATGGGCCCTTAGGCTCGCTAAATACTGATATCTTGCCCTTGAACACCATATCAACGTCTAGCCTCTCTCTCGTTATTACTACCTTCTTGTTTATCTTTACCTCGCCTGTCTTGTGGTCTATTACTACTGGTAGCCAAGGCCTTGCCCAGATTGTCATCCTACCCGTTGGCTTAGCGTAGAAGACTAGATACCAGTTTGCCGGGACTCTGCTTGCTTTCTTGTAGGCCTGGTCGTTTATCTCCTCTACTATCTGCTTTAATACCCACT
>DQVR01000083.1 GCA_015661645.1 Pyrodictium delaneyi | reverse complement strand
GTTATACCGGCCCCTTGGCTCTCCGCGAGCAGGGCCCCTGGGCCTGCGGCCACGGAGAGAGCACTACTGGGGTGTTGGCTGCTGGGCGGCCGGCGCTATAAGCGGCTGAAGGATAAGGACCTCTTCGAGACCGTTGAGGAGGTCTGGGATAGACAGACGCTGCTAGCAGCCTACGAGGTGATGAGGCGGCTCCGGCTGGATAGGTTCGCGGGCGTGCTGAGCGCGGGCAAGGAGGCTCGGGTCTACCGGGCGATAGGCCGGGATGGCCGCGAGTACGCGGTCAAGATATACCTCACGGTGACCGCCGAATTCCGGAAGAGTATACAGAAGTACCTGCTTGGCGACCCCCGGTTCGAGAACGTCGATACGAGCAACACCAAGAAGCTATTCTTCGCTTGGGCCCGGAAAGAGTTCCGTAACCTCAAGAGGATGTACGAGGCGGGCGTCCGTGTCCCTCGGCCCTACCTCGTCTACCAGAACATTATAGTCATGGAGTTCCTCGGCCGCGACGGCCTCCGAGCCCCGACGCTCCACGAGATGAGACACGAGATAGACCCGGAGCTAGCCGAGCAGCTAGCCCGGGAAGCCCTAGACCAGTACACTAGGATATACTGCTGTGCCCGGCTCGTCCACGCCGACTACAGCGAGTACAACCTAGTCTACCTCGACGGCCAGCTCTACGTCATAGACGTGGCGCAAGCGGTCTCACTAGAGCACCCCAACGCTGGAGACTTCCTCCGCCACGACGTGGAGAACATATACAGGTTCTTTGCAAAGCAGCTAGGAGTGGAGCTGCCCGAGCCAGAGGAGCTGTTAGAGCGGGTGAAAACATGTCAAGCCAAGTGCCTCGGGGAGCAGAGGGAGAGGCTAGAGGAGGTCAGAGAGCAGCAGTACCAGGCCTCCTAAGGCTTTACGCTAAGCTATCCCCGGACCGCGTGGGCGTACTCATAGGCGAAGAGGGCAAGGTCAAGACCGAGATAATGAAGCGGACCCGTACCAGGATAACAGTCGACAGCACCACTGGCATGGTAATAATAGAGCCCGAGGCCCCCGACGTCCCACCCTTCATGGTAATGAAGGCGCAGGAGATAGTTAAGGCTATAGCCTACGGCTTCAGCCCAGAGCGCGCCATGAGGCTGCTCGACGAAGACCAAATACTAGTGGTAGTGGACCTAAAACAGTACGTAGGAGACGCGCCTAATCACCTCCAGCGCGTAAAGGGCAGGATAATAGGAGAAAAAGGGAAAGCCCGAAAGACAATAGAAGAGATGACTGGCACCTATATATCAGTATACGACAACTACGTTGCAATAATAGGCGACTTCGAGACAGCAAACATAGCTAAGCAAGCAATAGAGATGCTAATACAGGGCCGCCAGCATAGCACAGTCTACAGGTTTCTAGAGCGCACAATGTTCCGGATACGTAGGAGCCGCATAACACAGCTCTGGGAGCAACCCCTCTAGCCACAACCATACAGATTCTCCTTCTTCCCCCGGCCCCCGGGCTGTGAGGAGGGCCAGGAAAGCCGAACTCCCTCCACGGCTCCAGGGGGATGAGGTATCTCCTGAAGGCCGAGCCCCCTAGCCACCTTCCTTAGGCCTGCTGCTCTTCAGCGCATACAATATCTATGTGTTTCGTAGAGTCAGCCTATAGTCACTCAGAAAACAAGTAACAGTAATATGTAGAGAAAAAGCTAAGAAGCCATTAAGGAGTAGCTAAAACAATAAAAAGAGTAAACCAGCGTATACGCTATTCTTTTAAGGGCTTACAGCCTCACGTTTCAGCTATGGCTACTTGCTTTCTCGGCGGGAATAGTAGTATGTAGAGTAGATACCCGACACCTATCATCAGCGCCGCTATAAACACTATTGTTATTGCTACTACGCTCGACTCTACTGCTATGCGGTTAACTACCTCGTTTAGATTGAAGTACTTGGCTATACCCATATCAGAGAGTATCGCTGCTACCTTGTCGCCGCCTTCTAGTAGCACGACGGAGTTAACGGCGCTGACTACGGCTGGTAGCGCCTCAGCTGGTATACTGATACCGAAGCCCGGTAGCGCTTCTGCTGGTACATTGCCCGCTAGCACGTCTGGCCATACCGCTATGAAGAACGGATATTGGCTGAACGCGTTGACATACTCTCCTAGCGCAATTGTGGCTAGTGCTGCTATGCCCCCGTAGAGCAGTAGTTTGGCCTTGCCAGCGTCGAGGCTGCCCCTTATTATGGCTGGTAGAGCGTAGGCAAGGGCAACGAACTGCACCATCATCAGCAGCATCTTCAGCAGG
>DQVR01000007.1 GCA_015661645.1 Pyrodictium delaneyi | reverse complement strand
GTAGTCATAGCAATGGCACTGGCACTTGAGCCCGACATAGTCATAGCAGACGAGCCGACTACAGCCCTTGATGTGATAGTGCAGGCTCAGATACTAAACCTGCTAAAGAAGCTCCAGAGAGAGAAGAACATAAGCTTCATACTAATAAGCCACGACCTGGGCGTCATAGCTGAGCTCGCGGACAAGGTAATGATAATGTATGCTGGCAGGGTGGTGGAATACGGTAGCGCTGAAGACGTATTCTATAGGCCGCGCCACCCCTATACCTATATGCTGCTCCAGGCCTTTCCCAGGCTACGCGGCCCCCGGACTAAGCTACGCTACATACCCGGCCAGCCCCCGGATCTACGTCGCCCGCCGCCTGGCTGTCGCTTCGCTCCAAGGTGCCCCATAGCCGGGACTAGGTGTCAAGAAGAGGAGCCACGGCTCCAGATGTACGAGAAAGGCCACTACGTGGCATGCTGGCTAGCAGACTCCGGCGTGGACTCCATGAAGGAGGCTGAGAGGTGAGCTCCGGGATGGCGCTTACGGGGGACACGGTTCTCCGTGTCGAGAACCTGCATGTATGGTTTCCGCTGCGCCGCAGTCTAACAGAGATAATTAAGCGTATGGGGCGGCGTTACGTCAGAGCAGTGGATGGCGTCTCCTTTAGCCTACGCGAGGGTGAGATACTCTGTCTGGTCGGCGAGAGCGGCTGCGGCAAGACGACGACCGGTAAGGCTGTGATGGGTCTAGTAAAGGCTACCAAGGGCAGCATCTACTTTAGGCCGTCGCCTAAGCTCGGCAAGCTTCTCGAGGAGCAGGGGGTTAGGATAGAGAATGGCTTCGTCGATATAGCTAGGCTGTCCAAGCGTTTGCTTAGGATAGTACGCCGGGAGCTGCAGCTAGTGTACCAGGATCCCTATAGCAGCCTGAACCCGCGTTTCACTATAAGATACATACTCGAGGAGCCACTCATAATCCACCGTGTTGGAGACGAGGAGACGCGGCTAAAGATGGTCACCAAGATGCTAGAGGCAGTACGGCTTACGCCAGTAGAGGACTTCCTAGAACGCTACCCCCATGAGCTGAGCGGTGGCCAGCGCCAGAGAGTAGCCATAGCTAAGGCCTTTATACTAAATCCGAGGGTCGTGGTCGCCGACGAGCCTGTCTCGATGCTCGATGTCTCGATACGTGCTGAGATACTAGAGTTGCTACTAGAGCTCAAGAAGCGGTATAACACAGCTATGATATTTATAACACACGACCTTGCTGTTGCCAGGTACATCTGCGACAGGATAGCAGTGATGTACCTGGGCAAGATAGTCGAAATGGGGCCAGCCATTAAGGTCATAGAGGAGCCTCTGCACCCCTATACACGGGCGCTTGTCTCCGCAATACCAGAGCCTAACCCGGAGAACCGTAAACGCTTCCGCGAGGTCCCGATAAAAGGTGAGGTGCCTAGTGCCGTCAACATACCGGCTGGCTGCAGGTTCAGGCCACGCTGTGTAGCCTACGACAAGAACGCTAGTGTGAGGCCACAGTGCGAGGCAGAGGACCCGCCTATGGTGGAAGTGGAGCCGGAACGTTATGTAGCGTGCTGGCTCTACACGTGACCCCCTGGATGCGGCTTTCTCGGCTCCTATCAAGGCCTTGGCCGCTTCACCGAGTGTATCTGTACCCTCTTCTCTGGGTCTAGACCGGGCCCAGGGCCTCGGCATGTAGGCTAACCAGTATTGACTTCCTTCTGGTGTTACTAGCCCGCCAGCCGCTAGTCCCCGGTAGCTGCATCTTAATCTAGAGAGCTGGGGGAGAGCTGTGTACTCTAGATTATTGCTAGCCCTAGGGTATCTCTCAGCACCTTTTGCGGGGCCCGGTGCGGCTGTGATAACGGCAGCTGGCTGGCTAGCATATGGCGCGGAGTCACGTAAGCCAACCTTCTCCGGCATAGGGCTAGTAGGCCTCCTTGGCGTCGCGGGGATACTAGCCGGATACTATGGTAGCGGTCTCCAAGGGCTTGTAGGCGCTGGCGGCGTCCTTCTACTACTGTACCATGTGCTGGGGATAGCCGCGCTGTGGCTGCTCGGGATAAAGGGCAACAATGCGCCACTAAAGGCGGCTGCGATGCTCCTGGCAGTATCATGGCTCCTAGCCGTGTCCAGCACCGGTAGCGTGCACGACGCCACAGCAGCAGCTAGCGGCAGCGTTGTGGATTGGGGTGGTGTCTCCTGGGCTAACGCGGCAGCACAGAGCCTCATAGATAAGCTAGGCGGCACTGCGGCCATAGCCAAGCTGCTCGCGGCAGCGGGCGCAGTGCTGGCAAGTATAGGCTTCATAGCCATGGGCAATACGTCTACCGGTGTGAGCAGGGAGGAGACAATATTCAGCCTAGGCGCCTACTAAGCCATGCAGCGTAGTCTACTATTTTAGGCGTCTACGCCTTGTCCCTTTTCTCACGCAGTTTCTGACGCTGCGTGCTAAAGCTATGCCGATGCTAATGCTATTACACGATTCTGGCACATGGACGATAGAATAGTGTACAAGCCTATGGTAGGTTTATGCATAGTTGCGGCAGCGCTGAGGCTATATACCCCCTAAACCTGGAAGCCGCAGTCCCTACGAGTAGTCACTATAGTATATCCTCTATCTCCTGATCTCTATTCTTAGTTAATTAGGGTTAATTGTATACCGGCGGCACTCTAGCCCGCCCGTGAGACCGCCGCAGCCACTGGCGGTCTTTGATGAACGGGCTTGGCGTGGCTCAGCCGTCCGCCGCTCCTCCCTGCCCTTCTAGCCTCTATTATGTAGTTGTAGCCTCTTGTTAGCCTATCTTGGGCGCATTTGTGTCCTCTTTCCGCGTGTACGTATACTGGAGGCGAGCCCGCCGAGAAGGAATACGAGGCTCAGTACTAGTACAAGCTGGAGCAGCATAGCGGCCCCCGACCACTCTTGTAACACAGTACTGGCTTTAATGTTGTAGTCCTACTAGTTTAGAGGTATAATTCGACTATAGTCGGTGTGTATAATTCAATAGGCTAAATAATCTTCTATTGTTG
>DQVR01000042.1 GCA_015661645.1 Pyrodictium delaneyi | reverse complement strand
TAAAAGCTACTACAGTAACTGCGAAGGATATGATTATGACTATGTGTTCTGGCGTAGAGAGGCCGCGAAGCCTAAATGGACCCCGGGGAAGGGGGGCGTAAAAAACCGCCATTGGTATACACCCTTTACCCTTTCTATGTTCCGTTTTTATATGAAGTTCTTACGGTTAGCCGCCTATTATTAGGTCTATATAGTCGCTTGTCAGTATTGGTGGTACTTCGTACCTTACTAGTAGGGGCGCACCTATTGGTGGCTTAATCTCTATTTCTACAGTGCTGTACGCTGGCAGACCTGCACCAGTACTGTTGGTAACGTTTATCGCTAGTATCAGAATCTCTCCTTGCTCTAGCAGCCTATCAGTATCACTTTTGCTGGTAGCGAACCAGCTAGCATTATAACTATCCAAAATTATCTCGTCAAGCATAGTTATCCTTACAACAGATGCATCACTGACCGCGTCTGCTATAGCTACACCTGTTTCATTAGGCTTCTGTATTAGCACTGAGACTACTGTCTTATTGAGGTCTATAGGGCTTGCACCTGCTGCTAGCTTTACCGGTACATACACCATGACTACTTGCTCGCTCGCTGTATCGACTTTTGCTATGGCGCTGCCTGCTACGTCTAGTGCTCTTGTGCTAGCCTCGTATGCTTTGGCCATTACTTCTTTGCTCTTTTGGCTTGCAAACATACCCATGTTGATTGCTACGAATGCTAGCGCGCTTGCGACTAGGACGAATGCTATGAGTACTATTGCTGCTTCGATGCCTACTATACCTCTCATGCGGGGCATAGCTGGGGATCACCTCTTCACACATATCCTTATTGGATTTAGCCATGCTTGGCCGTGTTAGTGTAAGTTGTGACGTTTGCTTTAAGTTTGGGGCTTGTTGTCGCCCGGCGGGCGAACGAGTGTTTTTAATCTAGCTCTGTTTGAGCTGGGGCCGGTGGGCGACAGTAGTTTAATCTAGTGCAGTCTGCTGTATTCTTTTTGGTTTCTGGGGTACTGCCTTGACTGTCGCGCGACAGGAGTTTGCCCAGCGGAACCTGTTTTTCGATAAGCTGGAGCTGTTACGTCAGGTCGATTCTGTTATAGACCTATCTCGTGGTTGGCTTCAGCTACGTATACTGATGACTATCGGTGATAAAGGTGCGTATGTAGATGATATTGTTGCGTTGCTTGATGTCTCGCGTAAGGCTGTACTTGATAGTCTTCGCAAGATGCGGGTTAAGGGCCTCGTGAGTATTAGTAATGGGTTTGTTCAGCTTACGGATAAGGGTATGGAGGTGTACAATATTCTTCGAAACGTTGTTAGCGATAGCTCGGCTAGTAGTGGTACGTTGATGCCTCCTTCTAGCACCCCTAGCGTGTACGATGTATTGTCCTTTGTAACCCGGTATGTCTACCTCTATGATGTTATTGCCGCGCTTGGTTTTAGCCCGAGGTATGAGCTGCCGTTAGAGGTTCTTGCTGCTATTGCCCGTGTTGGGCCGAGGCAGCTTGATGAGTATCTTTCCGTGTATAGTAGGCGTGAGCCTCGACTCTTTTCACGGGTTCTACGTAGTACTGGGTGGGGGCCTTTCCGGAGGACTCGTATTTATTACCGGCTTACTCGCGATGGTGTGAAGCTGTTGCATCGCTTGCCGGAGTATATGCGTGTGCGCCGCTCTCTTGCTGCTCGTGTTCTCGTGTCTATAACGAGAACTCTTCATCCACGCCTTGTCCTTAAGAGACTTGTGTTTGTTACTTCGCTGGGCTCTGCTATAGCTATGAGTATTGTTGTTGCCTATCCTAGTGTAGGGGTTATCGTGCTTGGTGCTTGGCTTGTAGTGCTTAGCTTTCTCGCTGTGCTTGTTTCCCAGAGCTACTAGCGTAGCATTGCTGGCCAGCCTCCTGCTGGCCCGCTGTTATTATGGCTAATTGCTATTTTTACGTGGCCTGGCGTAATACCGGGTCTATTGTGCACCTGGTCTCTGCCAAATATGCTAGTCCTGGATTGGCGGTATTCCATGCTGAAGAGGGTAATTTTTAACTCCTGGCTCCATAGATGCTTGTACGTGGAGTGGTGGGAGTATGCTGCTACCCCCTCTGACCCTAGAGGCTAGGGTGCCGCGTAGGTTCAAGGAGCTAGCCGCTGCTGCGCAGGGTAAGCTGGGCGGCGTGTCCGGGCTAATAGAGTTCTACAAGGACATGCTAGCAGGTGCTGCTGAGCCTGGCCAGCCGCCGAAGAAGGTCAGCGAGATTGTTGGCGGTATTGTTCGCGTCGAGATGCTCGGCGAGAAGTATGTGGCGCTCAAGAACTTCGGTATGAACGACCTACTGTACTACCTACGCATGATGCAGAGCTTCGGCCTAGTTCGTGTAATAGCTTACAGCGAGGCCCCTAGGAGGCTAAGCGACGTCGCGTTACAGAGGACGCTACTAGGCGACACTGTATTCAAGGCCGCCGATAGGCCAGAGGCTGCCGTGATGTTCGGCTTCTACATGGGCGTCGTGTTCGATACACCAGCGCGCAATACACTCTTCGTCGGCAGTAATGCCGAGAGCATAATTGACATAGCCCTCGAGGAGAAGTTCAAGAAGGCTAGTGCCTACAACACAGTGCTCAGCGGCCAGGTACTCCTACGTGCCAGCGCTGAGCAGATGCCTGCCGGTGGCCGCGGAAGGCCTTGGTATGAGCCGTTCAGCGACCTCAGCGGCATAGTAGCGCTCCTCGGCGCCCTACAGGTAGCCAAGATAAGGCCCTCGCCAGAGAAGATACTAGGCATAAGGATACTAAGCAAGATAAAGAAGCAGGTACTAAAGCTTGTTGACCCCTACGGCGACTACATGCTCGCACGCGGTACGCTAGTACTAGAGATAGACAAGCTGGTCAACGAGCGCGAGGAGGACCCGCTAACCGGCATAAAGTATGACAGCATAGGCGTGGGCATGGCTAAGGACGTGAGCTGGTTCCGCGGTAAGATACCGAGTAGGGCTTACAACGCCTTAGAGGCGGTAGTAAAGGCTGTCAAGGAGAAGAGGGACGAGATTAAGGCCGAGCTAGACCAGCTCTTCAACCTAACCTTCGGCTTTGCTAAGCAGGCTTAGCCCTCGCTACCAGCGAGGCTAGTTAGGGCACACTATTTTATCACGGCCGTGCCCGTAATTTTTATACATAGCATACTAGCAGTTTCCCTGTGACGTTTGTGTTCTGTGGAGTTGGCTCAAAGCTTAATTGTAATACCTTCGCTCTATGCCCTCTCCTCTAGGGAGTACTGGTCCTTGCAAAGACCGCTAGAAGTCGCTGCTGTTCTAGAAACTGGCGCCATAATGCTCGGTAGCAATATAGTAGCAGACGGACATGCACATGGATTTAGTGTACGAGTAGTCACACACATACATCAAGACCATATAGTAGACCTCAGGAAGAGTATTCGCGAAGCTTCATTCATAGCTGCTACACCGTTGACGCTAGATCTCCTTGAGGTTGCAGGGTATAGGGTTCCTCCGAGCAAGCGGCTCACGCTCCCCTACAGCGTCTCTGTCTCCATTGACGGAGATGTGCTTACACTTAGACGGGCTAATCACGTTCCAGGTGCCGCAGAAACTGTAGTGGAGCTTTCAAATGGCTACCGTATAGGCTATACCGGCGACTTTAAGCTACCCGGTACAGATATACTGTATGAGCTTGACGTGCTCGTGATAGATGCCACTTATGGCGCCGAGGAGTGGGTGCGCCCGTGGCAGGATGAGATAGACATTCTTCTCGCCGACGTTGTGCAAGAAGGGCTTATGCACGGCCCTGTATACATATATGGCTACTATGGGAAGATAGAAGAGATTATGCTTCTGCTTAGGCGGTACGGCGTTGATGCGCCTTTCCTAGTAAACCAGCGCATTGGTAGAAGCGTCGCCGTGCTTGAACGTCATGGCTATCGAGTGGGAGAGGTCGTAGTCGACGGTACTAGGGAGGCCCTAGAGGTTAGGCGTAGTGGCTGGTACATAGGGTTTAGGCACTATAGTAGCTGGCGTAGACGGCGGCTGCTTCCTCCGAGCAACGGGCTAAGACCGGTCCACGTGCTACTTACTGGATGGGAGTTCCGCGAGCCTCTCCGAAGGATTAGCCCACGGGAGTGGATTGTCTCGTTCAGCGACCATGCCGACTTCCGCCAGCTTGTAAGCTATGTCGAAGAGGCCAGGCCACGGATGCTCATAGTAGACGGTTACCGCGGCGGCCGGGCCGCCGCTTATTTTGCCTCGTACGTCTCTAAACGTTTGGGTATACCAGCTGTTGTGCAGCCGAGTACTGAAAGGTGGACAAAATGAGAGACAGCATAGACATTAGAAATGTTGCATGGCTTTCGCGTATAAGTCTAGACGAAGAGGAGGCAGAAGAACTCAGGAAACGAATCATTAAGGCAAGGAAGCTTATTGATGTACTTCTTAAAGCACAGCTGGAGGGCATAGAGCCTCTATACCATCCGATAGACAAGGAGGGACTTCTAAGAGCAGACAAGCCTTCCAAGAGCCTGGATAACAAAGCTGCACTCCTTAACGCAGCAAAGACAGAAAAGGGGTTTATCGTGGCACCACGAACTGTAGAGGAGTAGTACACAACCCCTCAGCACATAAAATGTTGCTTCTGTGTGCAATTGTTGTCAGCGTAGACTTAGACATAGTTCTCTCTTTATCTGCCGGGCTGCCTCACTTATAGCGTCAACATCGCCTGGGCTAGATACCAGTATGCCGTCAACAAGGTCTCTTATCTTCTCTACGAACCTCGTTGCTTCTCCAACACTGTAGACTGGTTGACCAATAAGCATATTCTTTAACTTGTTGTAGTTCTTGTTACTTGCTACTATTACGTATGCATAGAGCTGTTTGCCGAGGCTTCTAGCTAGCCGGCTCACTTGCCTTAATTTTTCTAGCGAGTAGCCTGGACGGAGTATTAGGTAGAAGCTTAGAGGGGCGTTTAGCCTATCTGTTATAGCCTCTAGAGGGTACCTTAGGCTTATCATTGCGCCTAGCTGGGGGTTTCTGCCTAGCTTCTCTACGGCTATTTCTGCAGCTGTCTCTACTGAAAGGTCTCTTACCTCGCTGCCTACTATTGGGGCGTCTCCTCTGAGTAGGACTGCTTCGCCTATTCCGGTAGCCTTTAGTCCGCCTAGAATGCTTAGGAGCCCTACCGTGTTCACGTCTATAACTCTTATATGAGGCACTGTGTCTATCCCATACCTAGCTTTAATGTAGGATGCTAGTATTGCTGCATGTGCTATGGGTTTTCCCATAGGCGCCTCTGGTATATCTATCGCATCTACTACTGGCATGAGTTTCTCGACCCTTTTAGCCAGTTTTTCACCATTTTTAGATGGCTCTAGCTCTCCTAGGATTCTCATTTACATCACCTTTACTAGCTCTTGGAGGTCTTAACGTCCAGCTAGTATGTCCCTAGTAGCTCTCTGGCGGGGCTAGCCCGTATACAACGCCATTATATCCTCTACGTCCTGGTAGGTAGCACTAATCTATAGAGGTATAACCCGATACCATGGTCTACACATTCAGCGTTCGACGGCGAAGTTCATCTACTACTATAGCTAGCTCTCTTGCTTTTTGTGGGTCAATGCTATTGCTTGTCCTGCCCTCATATTTTATCGAAGATCCTACTATGAAACCGTCTACAATGTTCCAGTAAAGCTGTATGTTGTCTACTCTTAGCCCACTCCCGAGTAGGACGGGTTTTGGCGAGTTACGCTTAATGAACGCGACGTAGCCTGGCTCTGGTGGCCTGGTTGTGGCCTGACCGCTAGCTATTATGGCATCCATATATCCGCGTTCTACGCAATCGTTTACTACTATTCCTATGCTATGTTGCCCTATTGGATAGCTGTGCTTCACATCTATGTCGGCGAGCACGAGAATATTTCTGTCTAATTGCTTCCTTATTTGCTCTATGTCTCTAGCTAATGGCATGAGAACGCCTTCGGGCGATAATCGTGTTTCACAGTATGCGTTTATTCTTACGAACTTGGCGCCTGTAGCATATGCTATTGCTAGTGCTAGTCTCGCGTTATTGCGGAGAACGTTTATACCAACTGGTAGCTTAGTTGACTTGACTGCCTCTCTTACTACGACGCTAAGCACCGCTGCAAGTATCTCGTCGTATGCTTCTACACTAAACGGCTTATCTCCATAGTTTTCTATTATTGCTGCATCGAATCCAGCTTCTTCGAGCTTGTCTACTTCGTTTACCACGTAGTCTACTATGCGGTCTATGTTTCCGTATCCTCTGGGCGAGGATGGAGTAGGCGGTAGATGGATTACACCTATAAGTGGCTTGAAGCCGAGTAGAGGTATTTTCATCGGCTCAGTGCCATCCTCTATCCTCATAGTATCTCAGACCTCAGCCTTTTCATCACTGCCTCGACTTGCTAGGGTCTGCCCTGCAGCTGTATTGAGAGAGTTGTTTTAAATACAGCTATAATGTGATATAGCACTAAGTGTATTTAGGTATATCTAGAGAGTTGGTGTGGAGGTGCTGTCCCCGAGAAGACCTTGGCCGGGGATGATGTGCCTCCCCCTTTGCCGAACCCTTTCTTATCACCATCTACATCATGTAGTGTTTGAAGCGCTACTGTGATTTTTGCTACTTCGTTACTTCTTTGAGTATGTTTCGCACTTTCTCCTCAAGCCTAGATTCTTGTGTAGCACCCATTATCACGTCGGCTACATGCCCATTGACAAATATTATTGTTGTAGGTATGTTTTCTATGTTGTATCTATCAGCTATTTCAGGCAGCTGGTCAGTATCCATGTACATGAAGATAATTCTTCCACTGTACTCCTTCATGAGCTTGCGGGCAACTCTTCGAAATACTGGTGTATAAGCCTTACATGGATTACACCAGGGTGCAGCGAACTCTACTACCGCTACAGGGTATTTCTCAATTACTTCGTCGAAGTCCTTTCCAGCGTAGTACAGTGGATCACCTAGCTCTTGTTCAATCTGCCCTATCTTTCTATCTACGAGCTTCTTAATCTGCTCTGCCATCTCGTCAATAACTTTCATTTGCTCATCCCCCATTCTGATAGACTAAGCAGCCTACCCTGGTTTTAATTATATGCTGTAGCCTTTGCACTAGCCATTCCTTCAACTAGCTATTTTTACATTTAGACGCGGGCAAGTACATAGGTTCATAGGTATGGAGGAGGTGTAGTTTCGGACATGCGCGTCGTCATTAAAGAGTTTATAGCTACTAGTAGTAGCCGCTTTGAAGTCATAGACATAACCGCCAACGTGGAGGATATTGTGCAGAACTCGGGCATCAGAAACGGGCTGTGCCTTGTCTTCGTACCCCACGCTACAGCAGCTATTATCGCTAATGAGGCTGAGCCTGGGCTGCTTAGCGACTATATAGATTTCCTAAAGGAGACTTTCAAGCCCGACTATAAGTGGAGGCACAATAAGATAGATGATAATGCTCACGCGCATCTCGCATCTGCCGTGATAGGCCCATCCAGGATATTTCCGGTTGTGGATGGAAGGCTTGTCAGAGGAACTTGGCAGAACATCCTTCTAATAGAGCTCGACGGGCCTAGAACAAGGAGAGTCATAGTAGAGATAATGGGTGAGTAGATCCATGGGGGGAAGACCACGCCTCTACGTTGCGAGTGTTGACGACATTTGCAAGGGGCGCGCTACTGATGTCTATTTTGCTAGGACACGCCGCATCCTAGAGGCTAAAGGCCTGTGTGATACAATAGTAAGGGCTGAGCTCCACGCATACAGTCTACCCAAGGGATATGAATGGGCCGTGTTTGCGGGACTCGAGGAGGCACTAGCTATTCTTAACGGAAAACCGGTCAATGTCTATGCCATGCGTGAAGGGACCGTATTCAAGCCAGTTGAGCCACTAATGGTTATCGAGGGGCCCTACTGTGAGTTCGCAGAATTAGAGACTGCTATATTGGGCGTACTAAGACATGAGACAAGCGTAGCTACAAAAGCTGCGCGTATCCGCATTGCTGCTGGTGATAAGGCGGTATTATTCTTCGGATTACGCTCTGTCCACCCAGCATTAGCACCCATGGTCGATAGGGCCGCTTATATCGGTGGGTGTGACTCTGTCTCGGGGCTACTATCAAAGGAGTTCCTCGACCTTGAGCCCCGCGGTACTATGCCACACGCGTTGATAATATTGTTCGGCGATCCCGTTGAGGCCTGGAAAGCATTTGATGAGGTAGTCGAACCCAATGTACCGAGAATAGCGCTAGTCGACACCTTCTATGACGAGAGGCATGAGGCACTACTAGCTGCCCGTACTCTGGGCAGTAAACTGTTTGGCATAAGGCTGGACACACCAAGTAGCCGAAGAGGCAACATGCGTCGGATCGTTGAAGAGATACGCTGGACACTCGATATCCACGGCTATAAGAATGTGAAGATAATAGTTAGCGGTGGTCTTGATGAGGATAGTATAGCGGAGCTTAGAGATATCGTAGACGCGTTTGGCGTTGGAACCTCGATAGCGTTCCCACCAAGCATCGACATAAGCATGGACATCGTAGAGGTAAAGCGAGGCGATAAGTGGATACCTATAACAAAACGCGGAAAGCTTCCAGGTATGAAGCAAGTATATCGCTGCAAACCCTTAAATGACGTAATCGTTCCTTGGGGCGAAACCCCTAGCCACGTTTGCAGCGATGGCTCTGAACCCCGCCCACTCCTAGAAAAGGTCATGGAGAAAGGCAGAATCGTAACGGAATTACCTAGTGTAGAGGATTTGAGAGAATATGTACTATCACAGCTTGAGGAGCTTAGCGAGCATTAAGCCTGTTTTTGCACCTAGTCCCACTAACACTCCAACAACATCTATGTTGTATTCTTTGACAATGCCGTAACCTATACTTATAATGCTACAAATACCGCTATTGATAGCCTTGTCTACATCAAGGGTAATTATGTTTCCGCTTGAGGGGGTACTATGCCTGCACGAGATTACACAGCTAATGCTACATTCAATCCTAAGGGCATGCTTTCCCAAAAGCTTTGCTGTAATAATGTTGTCTCTTATACCGAATAAGGAAAATGTCTTGAAATCCCTGCCATCCCTTATAGCAAACTCTGCTCGGCCACCGGGCACACGCAACACATATGCTCCTCCAGACTTAACGACCATATCAATACCATTAACTCTGAAAGCTAGGTACCCTGGCTTTTCGAACACCATTTCAATAAGCTCGTGGCCACCGTTAACAACCGCATTAACACTACTTACAACGCCAAAGACACTGTTTATTACATACCCCGCATTAATCTGCCTAATAACCCTTATACCACGTTTACCAATTATCATAATACTAATCTCATAGTTATTGTTAGCAACCTCGTTTAGAGCAACATCGACCTTGAATACTAGCTCGTAGTCTCTCCTAGACCCGTTACTTCTTTTTCCGTCTTTAGCCGGTTTAGCCACCTTGTACCAGGGTAGTATAAACAGCTTATACAGATCTAGGTTGCTATTAACTCTAAGCGTTAGCTCGATAGTGTCAATACCACGAGGTACTGCATTCAGAACTTCTATTCTAGCACCAATTTCATATACATTAATTTTATTAATGCTAGTACTTGTGCGGCTATAATACTCTTCTATTATTGCACTAGAAACTTCACTAATATTATGCAGACTATATGCAGCATAGAACCTATCATTATCCACATAGATGACGCTTGGCTCAATACGCTTACCGCTGAGGACCAACTTTAACCCATATAAGTTACTTTGGATGCCTACAAGTCTACCCCATACTTCAAGAATTGCATCACCGCACGAGTTTGATCCTAGACAGAGACTGCCCCACTTAGTTCTCCATAGTATGGCTCTGTCGATCAGTATCTCGGCATCAGTTAGACTACCAACTATTTCGTTTTCTATAATTGTTACAAGTTTTTCGGCGTCACCATAGTCGCTTATTCCACTACCTAAGCCTAAGACCTTATACCTTCTTACAACGTCCAATAATATATCTACTATAACAGTCGATATCCTCCCCAGCTCTATAACAGATATGTTGTCTTTACCTAAGAGTACAATATAAGGGAACACAACTACTGATCTATATGATAATGTTACTTTCTTCACTAGGCTTAGCGCATATGATGCAACAGCCCCTACACCTCCAACAACCCGGCCATCACACTCTATAATGCTATATCCATCATATGAGGGTATTGAGGATATGTTTGCACATCTAATAAGCGGCTTAATACCACCAACCCTATCAATAGCATAGACCACGCTGTCGCTCTTATTGTAGAGGAGTATATTGCCTTCCAAACTATATCCAAGAGGTTCAAGACTTCGCTCGGACGACGGTATATCTATGAAACCTGTTACAGGGCTTAATAGGCGTGAATAGTCTCGAAAGAATGTAATAGCTACCCCGTTTCTATGCTTAATAAGGCTAGGCTTTTCTCCGAGCCTTACATGAATAAAGGAGTCAACAGTATCTAGTATCAGAAAGTATTCACCTACGCGACGGTATAGAACAAAGCTTGAAATTAAGTCGCTTCCCGACTTTACTACGACTGCTCTATTGATGTAATCCCATCTCTTGCACCCGCTATTACGGAATGCTATAGCTATACCTCTATTAAAGAGCCCTCTATGCGTATACACCAGAACGTGCGGACCTCGTGCTATTACTCTTGTATTGTCCTTTACATTACCGTTATTTACACTACACATACTATTGTCGAGTTCATACATGTTAAAATCTTTATGATAATCAATTAGTGGAATTAATAATCTGTTGTTTCCACATTCTAGCTCAACAAGCTTGCCATACTTTTCAGTGACTACTAGCAATGTAGGACTACAGCTATCAAACCTATTTGTGTACTGTAGCGGCAGTACTTTGCTAACATCCTTTACGGTAAAAGGTAAAGTAAGCATGAACTGTTTTCTAGCTTCCATTAGCCCCCTTATCCTGCATAGTATTCATTAATAATTCTTTCAGACAGTCTACCGGAACTATAGAGATATTGATACAATGAAGACAGCACTAGCCAAGCAAAAGACAGAACAGGGCCTACCTGGAAGCTAAATAGTTAATAGGATAGGAAGAACTGGCGGCGGGGGCCCGCGCGCGGCGGGCTTGTGGTAGCGGGGGGTGGATTTGAACCACCGACCTCGGGGTTATGAGCCCCGCGGGCTACCAGGCTACCCTACCCCGC
>DQVR01000034.1 GCA_015661645.1 Pyrodictium delaneyi | reverse complement strand
TTCCGGAGCATACGAGGGCTCAGCCTCCCGCGCCTCCCTGTTTACCTAGTGTGAGCCGCGTCTGCAATTGCTTAATCTCCTGGGCGAGCTTGTCAAGCTGTTTCTTGATCTCGTCCTCCTGCTTCTTAAGCTTCTGAAGCCTTAGCTCGAGTATCTCTAGCCTGTCCTTGAGCTCCTGGACCACCTTGCCGCGGTCCACGCGTACGAGTATATTAGCCTCCATACGGTATACGGGAGCATCCTCCCCGGCTTCCTCTAGGAGCTTTAGTACCTTCTGCGTCTCAGCTATCTCGCTCTCAACCGCTACACGCTCCTGCGCTATCCTCGCATACTGGGCCTGGAGGCTCTGGAAACGTGCGAGCTTGTTTTCGAGCTCCGGCGGTATACGCTGCGCCACATCTATTCACCTGTAGCTTCGACCGCTTCGAATGTCGCTGCCGCTAGGCTAAGATAAGCGTTTATCAAGGTCCGGGCCGACGAGGGGTCGCGCGCGTCAATGCATATTGACAGAGTATCCTTCTCCGCGTAGACCTCTACATGACCCCTTCGGGGGTCCGGCGGGTTACGCGCCTCGGTCTCAAGAGCCTTAGCCAGTGCCCGAGCTAGCTTCTCGGAGAGGCCCTTTAGCCTTATGCAGCCGGAGACCCGCGTCATAGTCTACTACACCTGCTATACGCAGTAGCGGGCCACAGACTCTGCCCGAGCTACAACGGAACTCCACCTCAGCGATAGAACCCCTCCCCTTATCAAGGACAGCGACCACGTCGAACCGGTCAAGAGCCTCGTCATAGTCTATAGCTATACTTGCAAGCAGGGCCCTGGCGAGTGTATCCGCAAGACGGTGAAGCTCGTCGCTGGCTGCCGGCGGCACGTATACGCCGAGGCTCTGGGCTCCATAGGCTCGCTGTGCGCCCGGTGTCTCTCGGGAAAGTCGTACACCCTCCAGCATTATACGCAACATGAGCCTTAGCTCTAGACTAGGGGGCTCAAGAGGCTCATAGACATGCAACGTACCAGGGTTACCCTTCCACACCGATACCACTATCACGCGCTGTGCCCCACGCGCTACCGCTTCATAGTATAGGTCGCGTAGCGTAGCCTTACCGCGTGTCAGTTTTTCTGCGCCCGGTAGAACCGATACCAGGTCCTTAACGAAGCTCCTAACACGCTGCGTGGGCCTATGGGATGTCGTCACTATTATGCGAGTCCTCCTGGCTGCGACAGGCAAGGCGATATCACGCTATCAAGAGTCTACCAGGAATGGCTCACGGGCTCTGAGAGCCACCACATACCGTAGGAGTCAACTGTATTCGGTTCAGTGGCTCACAGTCCGAAGTAAGGGGGAGATCACTCTATAGGGGACGATAGAGCGTAAAACCCTACAGTCCATTATAGCTAGTCTTCGCGTATAACTACCTTTGGGAAGTTCTTGTTCAGCCCTGTCCTAGGCACATAGGCGCCACCAGCCCATGTCGAGCTACATTTCGTACACGTCCATAGGCCTACACTTATCCTCTTCACGTGGCCCTTTACACCGCAGAACGGGCACACGTGGTCTGCGTAACGACGCTCCATTACGTCTCTCCAGCGCTTCCTCAACGTGGAACCGTAACGCGGACCAAACCTCCCAGCTATGCCCACCGTGCGCGTGCGCCTTGCCATTACGTGCCCCCCGCAGCGCATAGCAAGTAGAGCCTAGGTTATAAGGAGTGTTGTCCGCCGCGCCCCTAGCCGCACTACTCCCTGGAGCCTTCCTCGCCGCTCTGCCCCTCTTCGTCGACCACTTCAGCTATCTCGACCGGCTCCTCATGCTCCCGGTGGGGCGCTGGCTGCAGCTCTACCACACCTCCAACGGCCTCCTCAGTTTTCTCCGTCCTCAGCTCCTCTTCTATCTTTGCACGGTATGGTAGTACCATGTCTTCAAGCGCCTTGTGGTATATACTAGCCTTGTTGACAGCTATAGCCACAGCTGATAGTACTTCGCGGTACTCTAGGTCGCCCATACCGGTCTTCTGGATGCCTGCTATCCGGCCGTCATCGCTGACTGCCACAACCATTCTCGTGTCTGCCACCTGCTCCTCCTCGTAAGTCGGGTCTACTACGAGCTTTCCAGCTATCTTCGCAAGGGTTACAGTGACTACGCGCCGATTCACCGGGACCACTCTGGTGAATCTACCACGGTCAACTCGGTACCCATCTTCGGTCTTAACGGCGACCGGTAGCCTAGCAGACAGGAGGGAAGCCATAGCCGCCAGCATGGATGCATCAAAGAGGTTGCCGTCATGGTTAAGCACGTATATGTCCACGAATAGGCGCCACACGTGCTTACCGGGCTCGAGGACAAGCTGGTCTAGTGCTACAGCCTTTATCTCGCGAAGGCTCCTATCTATCACGCGTGCCAGCTCTATAGCGTTCTCGTCCGGTGGACCAGGCTCAAAGGTAGGCGAAGCCAGCGGCACGAACTCTGCGTGGACTACAAGTACGCCCTCGTTCGGCGTATCGGGGAACGGAGCCACTATATCGGTCTTAACACCCGCTAGCACAACAGTCTGCCCTAGCCTGACTAGCGCTGAGCCCTCAGCACGCTCTATATAGCTGGGTACGATCTCTATCTTTCTTACCTCGTCTAGCTTCCGGCCATCTAGCCGAACACCACGCGATAGTAGCGTCTCCATAGTGTAGCGCTTTAGCTTCGGCACCACAGGCTGGAATGGAGGCGTAATGCTCACTGCTCATCACCCTCCTGGACTACCTCTACATACTTCCTACGGAGCGCCTCCTTCTGCAGCTTGTATATGGTCTGGATGCCCTTACGCGCAAGCTCCATTGCCTGCACAAACTCATCATGGGCCAATACACCGTTAAGCTGGAGGAGGAGCACCCTGCCTAAGTTAGGCGCCATAGCCACTGGCATATCTGCTTCCGCGTAGTTATCCTCTATCTCGTCTATATCAAGCACGAGTACACCGTCTACCTTACCGACCGCGACACCTGCTACTAGGTCGCGCATGGCTATCCCGGCGTCCGCGAGCGCTAGGCTCGCTGCTGTTATAGCAGCAGTCCGTGTACCTCCATCCGACTGGAGCACCTCCATATATACATCGATTGCTGTACGGGGGAACAGCTCTGTTAGTACAACCGCCTCTAGGGCCTCACGGATGACCTTAGATAATTCGACCTCTCTACGTGTAGGTGCAGGTGTCTTACGCTCCGCTGTAGAGAATGGGGCCATGTGGTACCTGCATCTTATGACGGCCCGGTCTGGCAGCGCCATGTGGCGTGGATGCGCCTCACGGGGGCCATAGACTGCGGCCAGTACACGAGTCCCACCGTACTCTACCAGCGCTGAGCCATCCGCGTTGCTTAGTACGCCCACCTCCATGCGTATAGGCCGTAGCTGCGCTGCCAGCCTACCATCGTGGCGCACCGCTACCTTCTGACCGTCACGCTCCTCCCAACGTATAAGGACCGGCTTCTCGCCTGCTCCGCCACCCAAGACTTACACACCTCTACGTGCCTTCTCTTCGCGTATAAACTCACGCACTCTCTCGGTGAGCCCTGTTGTGTGAGCTTCTACCTCTATCTTCTTTATAGAGAGAATAGCTATCTCTTCCAAGTCCTTATTAGGACAGTTCACGAGTATGCGGCCATTCTGCCCCACAACTATCTCGCAGCCGGTCTCGTTCATCAACATGTTTACCATCGAGCCCTTCTTGCCTATGACCCGGGGTATCCGGCTAGGCTTTATCTCTACTATAGAACCCTCGACAATCCTACCCAGACCCTTGCCTTTGATCGTTAGGAGCGGGTCCCGTGCACGGTCGAAAGCGACAACCTTGGCTACTATATAGTCGCCTACATCGAGGTATTTCTTGAGGCTGTCTACCGCTGGGTTAAACGGTCTATCGAGAACCTCCTGTATCGTGAGAATCCCCTTGTAGGGGGAGGCAATGTCTACTTCCCAATGTGTTAACCCAATGTCCTTTACAAGTCCTATCACTATGTCGCCAGACTTTGGTATATAGGCTCCCTCAAGCGGTATTATACTTATCTTGTACTTACCGTCCTCAAGCTGCTGGACATTTACAAGACCTGTTATCGTTGCGTAGTACTGGTTGCCCTTACGCTCTATAAAGGGCGACTCAACTACTATGTCGTTGCCTTCAGCTATGATATCTCCCGGTAAAACTATTGACCTGGATTGTACGTGTATACGCACCAACCCCGATTACACCACGCTCACGACTTTAGCGTCAACATTGCCCCGGGTGAGCTTATTGAGCTTATCCATGACTTCTTGCTGTAGACCAGCCGGTATCTCTAGCTCGGCCACGAGGCTGCCATCGCTACGCCAGTCCATATGTTTTACCTCCCCAAGCTTGGAGAGGGCGCCAGCCACACGCCCAGAATACTCTGCAGGTACTACAATACGGAGCAACGCTTTTGCCAGCTTTATGGGAATTATGCGGCTGATTGCGCGTATTATTTGCGGCGCTTGCTCTTCAATACTCTTAAACGGGTCCACACCGACACCAGCTTGCTCCATAGCAGCTTCTATCCTTGCAGGCGGTATAGGGAGCTTAGTCTTCGGATCAACAGCGTTACGAGCTATGTAGTTTATAAGTTGTCTACGCTTAGCCTCGATAAGCTTTCTACGCTGCTCAGCAGTGAGCTGCAGCTCTCCACGCC
Organism: Pyrodictium delaneyi; assembly: GCA_015661645.1. GTDB lineage: Archaea > Thermoproteota > Thermoprotei_A > Sulfolobales > Pyrodictiaceae > Pyrodictium > Pyrodictium delaneyi_A. The sequence continues at coordinate 5,434 of DQVR01000034.1, read as the reverse complement.
TTACTATCTCAGCTGCGATCTTGACTACATCGTCTGTGCCGAATATTCGGCGGAGAAGCTCGGGAGAGGCACGGAGCCCCCGTCGAAGGTCAGTATATATAGCGTCGCTTATAACAAGGTCCTCTAGGTTCACGTCCCTACCCTGCTTGTAGTCAAAAGCAAGGTCAGGGTTTACGAGTACTTCGAACCTCTTGCCTGCTACCTCTAGCCTTGCGACCACGGGCTCGTGTTCGCCTTTGCTCCGGCGCGGCATACCTGCTAGGCACCGAGTTTTTCTAGGAACTTTTGGAGTTCCTCTTTAGTCAGTTTTCTGAATTTCTGCGTCTCGGAGTCGACTATACCTACCTCTAGCGTCTCGGTCGTAGGCTTGCCTTCCATAACCGATGCGACCGCCTTTATTCCAAGCAGTATCGCGTCCTCTAGCTTCATGCCGTCACGGTACTCCTTCTGAAGCACCTCTATTGCCTGGCCACCACCCTGCCCTAGGCCGTGAGCCTTGTAGCTTATGTACTGGCCGCTTGGCTCAGCAACGTATAGTTTAGGTCCAGTGTCATCCACGCCAGCTATCATAAGAGTTACGCCGAAGGGACGGACACCACCATGCTGCGTGTAAACCTGCATCAAGTCGCATATCTGGCGAGTCAAGTACTCTACAGGTATCGGCTCCCCGTAGACAAACCTATACTGTACCGCTAGGAGCCTAGCATAGTCTATCAGTATACGTCCGTCGCTGCCAAACCCGACAAAGCCCGCGCCTATATGACCATCCACCATATAGACCTTCTCTAGCTGACTAATGTCTATTAGTGGGCTTGTCTTCCTCTTCTCCGCTACTATGACCACGCCGTCCACAGCGCGCACTCCGACCATGGTCCAGCCGCGCTTGGCAGCCTCCATGGCGTACTCTACTTGGAATAGGCGGCCGTCCGGCGAGAACATCGACGTAGAACGGTCATACCCCATCATCGCTGGCGGTGCGGGGAACGACACTGTGCGTCACACCCTCCAAGCCGTGAGCATAGGCACATACCTAAGCATAAAAAGCCTTATCTGAGCCACAATAACTAGCTGGAATACGCATGGGCCGGTGAAGAAGAGTCCGAAACCCGAGAATCGGAGAGAACGGCTATGCGGAGTCTTCTCGCCCCAGAGGCCCACTTCCCCGCGATGAGCGCCGTGTCGCGAAACCCGGATAACCTTCTCCTGCTCTATAGTGCTTCTAATCGGGCCTCTTGGGTGTCACCGGGCCCCAGACAGCCCCGCAGCCCTTGGGGCTGCAGTCTGGGGATGAAGGGGCTCTGCGCGCCGGAACAACCATACCTTGACACTTATTCTCGACCTCTATACTGAGGGCTACTGGATAGAGGAGTGGATAAGCGCAGTGATGAGCGCGTCCTTCGTGCAGAGCAAAGGCGATGACTTGGAGGCCCCATTACTGAGCGTACCGCTTTGACGCTGGAGGGGCGTTAGGCATGCCTGCTGGCGTCGAGAAAAGGGTTATACAGGCGCTCCAGAGACTAATTAGAAGGCGTAGCTGTGTCTCCGTGGCCGAGCTGGCTGCAGAGGCGCGTCTCGCGCCAAGTGATGTACACAGAGCGCTAGAGGTACTTGAGCGTAGGCGGCTGGTAGCCGTTTCAGGCAACAAGGTTTGCTACATAGGCGGCGCGCTGGATGAGCAGGCTCATGTTATCGGACGGGAGCTGCGCCGTATACTAGACGAGGCCAGGTCTAGGAGGAGTATAGTAGCCTCCGTCTACGAGGTTAAGCGTAGCCCATTACGAGTCGTGGTTATAGTAAGGCGAGATGGTATTGTTTTTGCTGTCCTTCCTGTGACTAGTAGGGAGCCCGCCGAACGGCTAGTGGGTTTAGCTAGAGGGCTTGCCCGGCTAGCCCGCCGCGCAGCAGAGCAGGGCTGCAGCGAGTTCTGCGTAGACCACGTTACTCCCCGGCTGGTTGTTCCCGTGATAGCATCCAACTATGGCGCGCCGAGGCTCATAGAGGGTGTCTTGTTCCGACCCGCAAGGGGCCTGCTCGACCTCATAATCGAGCCTGAGGCTGCGCTTTCCGATCCATTTGTCCGTGTCTATGAGTGCAACCGTCAAGCTAGACGAGAGGAATCTCAATATATCGAGTAGCTGTTAGCTCTACTATGCGCCCTATCTTCTCGTACTCCCTAGCCAGCTTGTCCGGGTCGGCGCGTGTAGTGACAAGCCCGCGCGCTAGCTGACAGTATTCCTTAGTCCTAGCAGCTTCCTCGTAGACTCCTATACGCCTTGTCAGAGACACTATTTCCTCTTTATCGAACCCAGCTAGAGGCCTTATCACTGGAACCTTTAGCGGATACGCCCTTGCAAGAGCATAGAGATTCTTCAGGGTCTGGCTCGAGACTTGGCCTACGCTCTCGCCCGTGTATACAGCGTCATAGCCCATTGCTAGAGCGAACTTCTCTGCTACAACGTACATTGCTAGTCTTAGGACTATCTGCGCGTAGCTACTATCAACCATACCTGCTATAGCAGCCGTAACCGGACGGAAGTCGAAAACGTAGAGCCTTGGACGGTAGCCGTGGAGCCAAAGCCTGGCAAGCTTCTTGCCTACACGTAGAGCATCTACTATCGATAGGGGTGAGGCTAGCACGTAGTGTACTAGATCTACTTCAATACCCCTCTTTGCAGCCATCCAGGCTGCTGCCGGCGAGTCGAGACCGCCAGAAAACAATACTATAGCCTTACCCTCAACACCTATTGGTAGGCCGTCAGGACCTTGACGCGTCTCTCTGTATATATAGGCTTTACTACCTCTAATCTCGACGAATACTTCTACTTCTGGATTCTCCAGGTCCACACCAGCAGAGAGAAAGTAGAGTGCCGCTCCAATTACGCGCGCAGCATCAAGACTCGTAAACTCTTCAACTCCGCTTCTCCTGGCCCGTACCGCAAACTTCTTGCCACGGACCCACTCGCCCGCTATTTCCTTTACACGCTCTGCTAGGTCATCTAGACTCTTGTACCTCACTAGGTAAGCTATAGTAGCCCAGTGTATCCCAAAGACCCTGGATAGCGTGTCCACGGTCTTTTCTAACACAGCGTAGTCTCTACAGCCAGACACGTACAGCCTAGCCGCCTCTACCCACACATCACTACATTCTACACCTTCGCGCCTAAAAGCGTCAACAATGTTCCTTACGAGCCGCCGCTCGAACCGCGGCCTCGTACGGTCCGACTTGAGTACGATTTCTCCCGCGATACTCGCGAGCACTACCCTTTCCATACTGTTCCCGGGTCCTAGTCCAGAGGCTCTAGAGCCCCTTCTTTACTTGACCCAGGCCAGCCTAGCTGCATTTGCAGTCCTTGCGCGGCCTAAGCTCTATCTTCATCATATCCATTGTATAGGCGTCCACTACTATCATTTTGCCCTTGTTTACTTCGCCGACGCCAGTCACTAGCTTCATGAACTCTGTCACAGCTATAGAGCCTACTAGGGCTACAATGGGGCCTGCAGCCGGTATCTTCGAGGGAGACTTTAGTGAAGACGGGAGGAGACAGCGAAGACACGGCGTCTCGCCAGGCACCACTACCACTACTTGCCCCTCGAACCCATATATTCCTGCATGTATGTAGGGTTTGCCAGCCCTATACGCGGCCTCATCTAGAAGGAATCGTGTCTCCCAGTTGTCCAGTCCATCAATTACTATGTCTACCTGTCTAACTAGGTAATCCACATTATCCTCTGTTATCCTCTCAGTGACCGGAACTATCTCGACATTGGGGTTAAGGCGTCGAAGCTTCTCCGCAGCTGAGATAGGCTTTGGCCTACCTATATCGTCGGTCCAGTGGAGGACTTGACGGTTTAGATTAGTCTCCTCAACGGTATCTCCGTCGACGAGTACGAGTTTGCCGACACCGAGTGCTGTGAGGTACAGTGCCTCGAATGAGCCGAGACCCCCTACTCCTGCCACCAAGACGCTGGTCTTTTTCAGCTTCTTCTGCCCCTCGGCCCCAAAGAGGAGTAGCTGGCGTTCATACCGCAATAGCTCGGCAGGTGAGAGATCAACACTATCCAGCGAGCATTCACTCATACCATATCATCTCCTTCATACAGTTTGTATAGTGTTAAGTACACTACCAGGCCAGGGATACATAGGCCTAAGGCCTGCGATGCGTCCTACACACTAGATGTGAAAGCTACCACGCCGCGCGGAACAGCATTTAGAGCCTGCTACGCTGTAGACACCGGGTATAGCGTGCTACTGCTCAGTTGCTTTGAACGTTTACACAGCCGCTACAAGACCAGGTTTACTCCTCTAGTGTTGCAGCGGTCGGATCGTCGTGAGATCTTCATTGCATAGACATTCTACCTCTGTCTGGGACGGCGTCCTCATCCCGCCGGACCGGTAGTAGTGCTTGCCTCCTATTTTACTCCCCTGGACTGTGCTTTCACTGTCCTGGGGCTAGGCTAGTGGAGACTAGATGGCTTAAGCTGCTGAGTAATCAAGCACGTATAGGTGTTGTAATACAGCCAATAGCTTCAATAGAGAATCACGGCGTACTACCTCTAGGCGCTGACTTGCTGATAGCAGACTGCGCCATGAGTAGACTAGAGCTCCCAGAGGAAGTAGTCATAGCGCCAACCATACCTTATTCCACCGCGGCCGAGCATGCGGGCTTCCGCGTTTCTATCAGCCCGCAGACCTTCGTACAGTATCTTGTAGAAGTTGGTCTATCCATTTTATCGAGTAACAATGCATTACTTTTTGCAGTCTTCCACGGTGGAGCTTATCACGCTACATACCTTGCCGCCAGGATTCTGCGTTCAAAGGGCTACGAGGTATACCTCTTCAACTTCTGGGACACCGTTACACGGGCTCTAGGGCTAGAGGACGCACTTATACACGCCGACTGTATTGAGGCTAGTATACTGCTAGCGTGCGGCTATACCCAAGGGGTCCGCGAAGCAGAAAGAATAGATTCAAGCTGCATACATAGGGCGCCACCATATCAGCCCTGGGTCTCCCGGGATGTACCAGGCATATACCCGGGAGACCCTGTACCAGCATCAAGACCTCTTGGCGAGAAGCTTCTGCAGACTGCTACCGAGCAGCTAAGAGGGCTTGTAGGCTTGATCTTGGAGCGGCAGAAAGCCTCTTCACAATAGATACTATTGGAGAGCTACTCCAGCCTATCTCTGGGATCTCTGCCGCCAGCAGCCTATCTACAGGTGTGCCTTCGCTGACCACCGCTCCGTCGAGGCGTAGCAGCTCTGTGCAGCTTACCGTAACCGCCTTTAGTAGTGCTCTAGCCAGAGCCTCCGCCTTATCCCGATTATCTCTATGCACAGCCATATACGCGAACATTATCTCTTCGTCAACGTATGGTGGTATCCACGCCGCGTTATCCGTGCCTATACCAACTAGCGTCCTCTCGAGAAGCTCTGG
>DQVR01000080.1 GCA_015661645.1 Pyrodictium delaneyi | reverse complement strand
AAGCCTTCTACCAGCCTCTATCAGCTTAACTGCTTCATCTCGTACTATTCGTGCAATACGCCCAGCTTCGATATACTTCTTAACAACATCTTCATCCACGATGAGCCTCCCTCAACCCGTACCTACTACCATCCTAATATAGTGTAGCGCGGCAAGAGTTACACTAGCCATAGCCACTCTCTACCAGCCGCACAGCTATAGGGCATGGCTCAGCGATGCGGGGATTACACTCATAGCCCCATTAGGGGCTCGTTCCGTGGTCCACTCGTCACAGCCCACGATACCGCTCTAGGGCAGGAGCACCCTATGCGATTAACCCTGACAGGCAGGGCGCACGCTCCAATGCTACACATGCCACAGACTGTACATCTCCAGACAGGCTCTACTACACAGGAAGGACAACGTCACTCTTACGTACTACCCGGAGCCAGGCAGTCGAGCAGCCAACATAGACTCTTCCTGTCCAGTACAGCAGTTGATCAATTCTTCAATAGAGGGCTAAGCAGTCCGCTTCACATGGAAGCGGAGCCTAGACATCCGGCACCTTTCACACCGATGGGGATTACATTGCCGCTACCCAGTAGTAACGAGCGCAAAGCAAGAGCCCTATCAGAAGCAAACAAAATACTACTCCCCCTCATAGGGGGTGCACGCAGTATAGCAAAAGTAGTTGAAGCAGCCGGCGCCTCACAGAGAACTAGACCTGTCTCAGTTCACAGCTCAAGGGACATGAGACTGCACGCTATAGTTGTAGAAATTCCCGGCTCAAACCCACTGGTAGTAGCAGTATACGCTTCAACGCAAGAATCAAGGCCTACATCACCTCTACAGTTCTCCAATAGGGTAAAGAGACTGCAGCGGTTCATTTCAAAGCTTAGGGGCAAATACTTCAATACGGCTGACATAGCATATATCTATATATCGCCATCAGGCCTTACACGTGGCGCTAGACTACTAGCCTTAAAGTATAAGGTGTTCTTTGCACTAAACGGTAATGAGGCCAGACAAAAGCTGGCAAAATTCCTCGCTTCAAGATATAGGAAGCTCATAGCCAGTCTTCAGGGAAAACACATCTGGGGCGTAGTACCGCTGCTACTCTACTCGCTCTCTCTCCTAGCTAGGAAGCTTGGTGCACAAATACACTCCCTTTCGCCCATACACGCGATAGAATGGTCCCGCAAAGGCGTCAAATTTACACCAAATACCATTACTCGATTAGAAACATATAGCTCAACGCTCTGACGTCCTATATCAGTATATCTTTATAGAACAATAGTTAAATTATTATATAATATATCTTATTTTCATCACTATTAATACAAGAATACTTTCTCTATTAGGCTCTCTATCTTTATATTAGCAATTTCGTTATTCGGAACTCCATCTAATATGTAAATATAATAACATATTAAATATCTTTTACGCTATATGATTAGCTATAATTAGTACAAAGCTGGCGCTGAGCTGCTCAGCGCATCTATCCTACAGCTAGGCGCGTCATCTTGCTACGCTCTCGGCTTCTTACTACTATCGCCTGTCGTGACTACATAAAACAAGCATATCGCCTAACTTATAGGTTAACCAACGTGCTTCTAGAAGCCTAATAGCTATAATGTTCTACTTTACTCGCAAATATCATAATACATTCTCAACAATACCATATTATCCCTTCAGGAGAAAACAGCGCAGTCCAATAGTTTGCATAGATATCGCCTGATACCCATCTCTAACTCTATGGCGTCCATGATTAGTATATATAATAAGTACTTTTCTTGTCTATAATCTAGATGATCTAGAGCTGAGCATACTACGAGGGTGTTACTTGTTAAAAAAACTTCTAGATCTATAGCTTGTTGTTCTTGTTGCAAGATAAGCTGAAGAATAGTATTTTACGTATTAAACAAATATAATAATATCTTAAGAGGTTAGAGCCTTACAGGCCTCCTTGCCGGCTCTAACAAACTCGTCTAAAATATCCTTCAGCTTGGCTATGTCTTTTGAGTCCTGTAGAATTCTATCTATACTGAGTGCGGATGAACACGCGATCTCGGCTACATCCCTGTAGCCTTGACTGATGTAACGTAGGCTTTGGAGCAGTGTTGAAAGAGTTTCAGCTAGTTTAGCAACTTGTGATTCTATGGTCTTTTGCTCGATGTACTCGTATATGAGGTCGTATATTGTGCTATCGTCTCCAACCATGTCTCGGGCTACAGCGAGCTCGAGACGCTCTTTACGCTCTTTCCCTATAGCGTCTGCAGTCATCTTCACTATGTCGCCAATCACTGCTTCTGAGAGGTCGTGTACCGCCGATATTGCAGCAGCCCTGAATACGTTGACGCCAACTCCCTCCTTTCTCAGAAACTCGGCTAGTAGGAGGGCTAGTACGGCAGACTCGGCCATATGCTCGGCAATGCTCTCAGCAAGTGCAGCATGTACACCGCGTAGCATCCACCCGGTACGCGGTGTAGACTTTAGTGCTGTTAACATTCTGTCAATGTTTCTAAGCCTGTTACGGCCCGTTGCCATCTAATCGGCCACCGTGAGGTAAGCATGCCTCAAGGAAGGGGGTGCTATAACCTAGCCTCTAGCCGAGGAGACAGCCTCTATAGGTAGATCGAGCGGACATGATGGTGGGTTGAAGGCCGGGAGACCCGGGGTCACAGCCCGCCGAGCAGGTCGGGCGGCCTCTCCCCGGGCGTCGCGGGTCCGGTGGATAGGTGTAGTCGGGTTGGGCTCTGTTAAACATGTCTGGCCTGGTATGCTGCGGGTCAGACGAAATCCGATACATCATTTGTCAGCTGCTCGGCTCCAGTCATCCCCAGCAGGGCAGGCGGTTATCCAGGTAGTCATAGAGGCTCCGGAGGTTCTCTGTACTGTGCCTAGTGTTCATTACCTCGATATTCAACGTCTACCGAGATGTAAGAAGCGTGCTACTTAGGATAGGCTGTGAAAAACCTTTCCTAGGTCTTGGCCACATAGACGCCCTCTGTAAGCTTTTCTGCGCCCTCGGGAGGCTCGCCAACAATGATGCCTATCTTATGCATATACGATAGATCCTTTACGAATGGTTCGAATGTTTTGTCTACGTAGAGCTTGTAGTCCTCTATCCTGTCAGACAGCTTGTAGCCGTTGCTGCGCTTCCATGTCCATACAGCGCTGTTGAGTGCTAGTATACGGTTTAGCATCTTAGCGTAGTCTGTCTCCCACTCTTGGCTGGGTTCTGGAAACCTCTGTCGATGTACGGATTCGCCGTAGAGTCTACGGTATAGCGCGTCTGTCACGAAGGGTAGTATGGGGGCTAGCATACGCAGTATGGCGTCCAATATGGAGTGGAGTGTGTACCATGCTGCTTTCTGTTCTTCTTCGTTGAACTCTCTTTCTCTGTTGTAGGCCCGGGTTTTCACTATCTCTATGTAGTGTGAAGCGAATATGTTCCATGTGAAGTTGTAGAGTTCGTTTATAGGCTGGTGTACGTCGAGCTCTTCTCCGTAGTAGTGGTCTACCCTCTTTATCAGCTCGTTTAACGCGCCTAGGAACACTAGGTCTATTGGCCTTAGCTTGTAGCCCTCAGTGGGCCTAGGGAAGCTCGATACGAACCTCGAGATGTTCCACAGCTTGGTTAAGAAGAGCTTGCCAGTCTTTAGCACTTGTTCGCTGAAACGGTAATCGTCGCCTAGCCTAGCGGCAGCAGCAGCCCAGAACCGGAAGGGTTCAGCACCATATGTCTCTATGTAGGGCTCTGGGTCTATTACGTTGCCCAGGCTCTTGTGCATGGTTCTGCCAGTAGGATCTAAGCCCATCCCGGTTACACGTATCCACCTGAATGCTGGCTTGCCTAGTAGCTGGTAGACACGCAGTAATGAGAAGTAGAGCCATGTTCTTATGATATCGAGGCCCTGGGGTCTCATCGTGTAGGGTAGCTCCTCGTCCTTCGGGAATGCTTTCTCGAATAGCCTTGGCTCCCTCATGTACCCCGACGCGTATAGCACACTTATGCTCGAGTCGAACCATGTATCGAATACGCGTTTCTCCCCTTCTAGCTCACTGCGTGGAGCGCTGCAGCTCGGACACTTATCCCACGGCGGCTCTTCTAGCCATGGACGGTAGTAGTGGCCGGGCTCGGGGACATGCTTTGCGCCGCAGCGGCGGCATGTCCAGAGAGGTATCTCTGTGCCATAGTACCTTGTACGCGATATGGGCCAGTCCATCTTTAGGCTATCGATCCAGTCCAGAAGCTTCTGGCGATGCTTTTCCGGCCGGAAGTACACCTTCTGTGCTATCTCGCGTAGCTTGTTCTTGAACTCTATCTGCTTTAGGAAGTACTCGCGGACGTGAACTATCTCGACGGGGGTCTTACAGCGCCAGCATATGGGTACGCTGTGTCTTAGGGGTTCCTTCTTCTCTATAAGCCCGTTCTTCTCGAGCTCCTCGACTATGCGGCGCCGTGCTTCTCTTATTGTGAGGCCTTGAAGGAAGCCAGCTTTCTCGTTGAGTGTGCCATCGTGGTTGACTATTACTCTCGGTTCTAGCCCGAGGTCGTTTAGCATTTGCACGTCTGTCCAGTCACCGTAGCTGCTTACCATTACAAGGCCTGTCCCGAACTCAGGCTTAGCAGCGGGATGCTCCATTATCGGGACTTCATAGCCATACAGAGGTACTATTGCATGTAGACCTTTTAGCTTCTTATAGCGCTCGTCCCCAGGGTTATAGACTACGGCTCGTGCAGCACCGATGAGCTCTGGTCGCGTTGTAGCTATCACTATTTCTTCTCCAGTCTCCTTAACCTTCCACTTCACGTAGTAAAGGTGTGCATCCTCCTCACGATGCTCTATCTCGGCCTCGCTTAGAGTGGTACGGCACCGGGGACACCAGTTCACGGGTCGTTCATCCTCATATATGAGGCCCCGCTTCCAGAGTTCGATGAATGTTGCTTGTGTTATACGGCGGTACTCGGGGCTATCAGTGCCGTTCCTAAGGTATGTGAAACTGCAGCCGAGCCTCGTCCATATCCTTATTAGTTCCTCTTCTATCTTGTCGAGTTCTTTGCTGCATAGTTCTAGGAACTTTAAGCGCCCCTCCCTGGTCTTGGCCATTTCGTGGGCCACTATCTTGTATTTCTTCTCCACGGCGACCTCTACAGGAAGGCCGTTACGGTCCGCGTACCATGGCACGAACACGTTCCAGCCCTTCATGCGGAAGTAGCGGGCTATCATATCGATCTGTGCGTAGTGGGCGGCACCGCCGACGTGCCACTTGCCACTGGGATATGGTGGCGGTGTGTCTATTACTAGAACCGGGCCCTCGCGCTCCAGGTTAAACTCATATAGCTTCTCTTCAGCCCACTTCTCTAGGAGTTCTTTCTCGATTTCTTTGCTCCAGCGCTTCTCCTCTATCCTAGGCCTAAAGCTCTGCACCGACGAAGGCGCAGCACCCATACTGCAGTCCCCCGCGTATCACCAGGGTAAAAGAGCTGCGGCAACCCTGGAGGCTTTAGTGTAAACTCTCTAAGTAGCCTGTGTATCGGCCACCGAGCAGTTGGCTGGCGAGCACAGAGTTTGAGGCTCTAAAGTCTCGTCCACAGCCAGGATTGTTATAATACTGGCCTGGTTCTAGTGTGGAGCAAAGGCCCCCGGCTCCCGGGTAATACAAATGTATTCCCAGCGGGTGCCGGGGGGCTAGGAAACCTCTCTACCGGCCCTAAACGTAAAGCCTATAAAAGAGTAGAAGGGGTAGTTACTACACGAGGAAGAGGACTTAGTGGGGTGTGTTGTGTATGGCTTGTGAGAAGGCTGTGAAGGTT
>DQVR01000024.1 GCA_015661645.1 Pyrodictium delaneyi | reverse complement strand
ATTTAGGCTTCGCGGCCTCTCTACGCCAGAACACATAGTCATAATCATATCCTTCGCAGTTACTGTAGTAGCTTTTACAGCTGTGTTTGCTGCCTTTATAAAACAGCTCAGTCCCGCGAATGAAGGGAAGCATGAGTCATACGAGCTTCAGCTGCTCGGTGTCCACGGTGCCTTCATAAATGGTGAGCTATACCGTATAGATATCAAGCTTACAGAGCCGCTACTAATAGACAGTATTAGCGGTATATCGCTACGTATAGGCGACGCTGTCTATAACGCTAGTAGTTTCAGAGTACTAGGTCAATTTGGCTTATTTACCTTATATGGTGATGTAGAGTTGAATGACTTCCAGAGTACAGTCGTAAACTACAATGGCTCAACGTATATGGTTGTAGCGTATATTGATGAGAATGAGAGGCCGCATCTACTCATAAGGACAGATAGCAGAGCCGTGATGGAGTTCAATGACAGTGGTGTTTGTAGTTTCAAAGCAGGTGATTTAACCATAGAATGTATACCGATATTGCTGGCAGAGCTAGGGCCTTGGGATTCATTCAATGAGGTGCCTATTGCTGTTCTAGCTTATAGTCTGCGCAGCTCAGTACTAGTGTTAAGCGGGTATAACAACACCATAGACACAGTAACACTACTTCTGCCGAAAGGTAGTAATGTAGGTAGCCTAGTTATAAACATAGGTATCGGAGACGATATATTCCGTGTACTTGTTGACGTCACGTCTTCTCGTGTGGTAGCGGGTAATGGTATAACCGAGTTGGTGTATAGCGTTGACCGGGGCTAGAACCATTATCATACTATATACGCTCATGGGGTCTGTACTGGCACTGATCGGTGTCCTCGGTTCGTATCTACTTAGTACCGGTATAGTTGTTGTAGAAAATGCTGCTATGCAGTTAGCGGCATTAGCTGCTAGCATAGCAGCATTCGTGATAGGTTTACACTGGGTAATAGTAGGTATAGCTAGCCTGCGTGGGGCTAGGTAGTAGCTGTGTGGTTAAGTTAATAGTTTACGCAAGTATACTACATGAGAAGCGGAGGGAACAACTGATAAAGCCTAGCCTACAGCTATTATTAAACCGGAGTACTTTACCCTACTAAGGTATCTGCCCCCGGCCCGTCCTAGTATCACCTCAATAAAGAGGGATGAAGCATGGCATCATGGCGGTGTAGCTGCCCCATATGCCGGCTGTTAGTACACCCAGTACTACGAAGGGCCGGGGGCAGCTCAGCTGTTACCGGGTTAGCAGAGTCCCAGCGCGCAGCCCAGTCGCCTCGGCCCTCCGCAGAGACGGGGGGTGAGCTGCAGACAGAGGTAGGAGCTGCAGCCGAAGCCCCTGCAATCCAGAGTGCTCCTCTCTCCCCGCCACAGCAGCCAGTGATAACGGAGGAGGTCATAGAGGGGTTAGCAGTTAAGGTTACTGAAGGTCTGCGCGAGGTGTTTGAGGGAAGTAATAAGGTTCTAGTAGAGCGTCTTGAGAGAATAGAGGAGAATGTAGGCAAGCTCCGTAAGGAGATACAAGGGCTGGTATCAAGTATGGAGAACATGATAGTGGAGTTTCGCGAGGCTATCTCTGAGCTAAGTAACCCGTTTGCCGCGGCAGCTCGGCCGCGGATAGAGATTCCCATGGCTTCAGGCGGTACTACTCTACCGCCCTTGGCAAGTGACGGGGAAACCCGGCTTACTGCATTAGTGCGTTCTCTCCGCCAGTTAGTAGAGCAGATCGGGCTCGAGACCCTGGAAGAGCTTATAGACGAATACGTGAAGGCGGGCGTGTTAAAGGAGGAAGAGGCCCGTAAGATCAAAGCCATAGCCCGTACGCTAGCCAAGCTACGTGGCAAGGATATTGACGAGTCTACACTCCTTCCGCTTCTCGCCAAGGCATCTGGCTGATAGTTTCTGGGCGAGTGTGAGCGGATGAGGGCGCTATCGGCGCCGTTAACCGAGGCACTATTAATAATAGCGGCTATAACGGCTACAATCATAGTAGCGAGTACAGTGATATATAACGCATCGTATATAAGTAATCGAATGGCGGAAGCTGGCGCCGATGCCGGGAGGTATATAAGCGAGCGCATAGTCTTCGTCTACGCTTTCGTTAACGAGTCCGATGGCTGCCACCACATATTCTTGAAAAATGTTGGGGGTACTGGCATAGGGGATGTTGAATCCTCAACCCTAATAGTAGGCAATTCTACCTATGCTATCCTGCTTAACTATGATCCCTCCGGCGCACTGGCTGGTTGCGGCTGTTGGAGCTATAGTGAAGTTGAGAAACCGAATGGTGTCTGGGAGCCGCGCGAAACCATAGAGGTGATAGCCTGCCCGCCGGTCTCGATTACGCCGCCCTACAAATTTGTACTAACACTGCCTAGTGGTGTGAAGCTATCAGAGAGCTATACAGGGTGATCAATGTGACTTCTACTGTTATCGGTGTAGCGTTCGGTATGCTGGTGCTAGTGTTGTCGGTAGTGTGGTTTGCTAGCGTGTGGAACAGCTATGTAATGAACTTTGCAGCCGGGCTCCGGGAGCTAGCAGACTATATGGACTATCGCTCAAGGGCATTACTGCGTATCGTGAACGCGAGCTTGGTCTCCGACACCTCTATAGAAGCATATGTAGAAAATAATGGAGCCGTAGACATACTTATCGATAACAGTTCTATAGCTATAGCGGTATACTTTAACGCTAGCATTGAAAGATGCGATGTAGGCGTCTATGGTAGGGACTGGACGGTGGACAGAATAATCATAGGTGAAATCTCCCGTACAGTTGTTCCGGGTGAACCATTTTCGCTAGAACCCGGGGCCGTGATGCATCTTGTATTTAATATAACTCGTATACCTGACGCTAATACCTCCATCCGCTTCGTGATAAGCGATGGGAAAGGGGTGGTTGCAACTTATGTCTTCCAGAGCTAGTCTCCATGGACTAACAGTGTTCTCTACAGGTAATGAGGAGCTTGATAGCCGTCTAGGTGGCGGGGTACCTCATCCATCGTTTATAGTAGTCGAGGGTGAGAATGGTACAGCCAAGACTACGTTTGCTGCTCAGCTAACCCTGGGCGCTTTGAAGTCGGGGCTCCGTGCAGTATTCTTTACCACAGAGTCTACTGTGAAGCAGCTGCTCGCCCAGACCAAGAATGTGACTATAGACCTTACCAGCTACTACATTAAAGGCCAGCTAGTAATCCATACTATTTACCTTAGGGATAGAATATGGGACTCTAAATGGATAAAGAGTGGTTTTGGTGCACTTCTCAGCTACCTGCTCGAGAACCGTGAAAACATTCAGCTTGCAGTAATAGACTCTCTAACGCCTTTGCTCGAGCATCTAGAGCCTGACGACCTATCCCGCCTAATATATACTGCAAGACTCCTTGTAGCTAATGGTGTGTCGCTTATAGTCACAATACACACCGGGGTAGTTGATGAAAAGATAGCCAAGCATATCAGGGCAGCAGCAGATGTATACTACCAGCTAGGCCTTGCAAGCGTTGGTGGTAAGCAAGTAAAGGTTCTCCGAGTAGTGAAGGCCAGGGGTGTACCAGGGGTTGTAGAGGGTGTAGTAGCATTCGATGTTGACCCAGCGTTTGGCATTAAGATTGTGCCAATAGTAGTAGCACACTCATAAGCTATAGCTCGTTGCGCGTAATAGAACATAGCTGTTGGGTGTAACTAGTATGGCGCTAGCGAGACCAGCTGCAGTTCAAGGCTCTGAGGAGCTACGAAGGCTTGCAAGGCAGTATCCACACCTAGCAAAGTATCTTAACGAGATAGTGCCACGACTAGGCTGGCCATCCTACTATGGCGAGGAAGTCCCCCGGGATCTCCGTAAAGCCTCCTATATTAACGTCATGTACGTAGTAGATAGAGAAGCGGGCATATTCATACACGTCTACATGCCCCCCGAGGGCACTGAGTCTGGCTACCGTAAGTACGTCGCAGTAGAACCGGAGCGGCCTCCACGCGAGCTATTCTACCTAATAGAGGAGAAGCTCGCCACAGTAATAACAGAGCGTGACACGGTACGTGACCTCGAAGAGAGGAAGCAGGTACTACTAGAGAAGCTCAAGCTTATAATAGATCCCGTAGACGCCCCAGTAGACTATCGTGCATTGATTCCACGTGTATATAGGTTGCAGCGTATACCCGTCTATAGGCCTCACCTAGATAACCTAATCTACTACATGATCCGCGATAAGGCGGGGCTAGGTATACTCGAACCCTTGCTCAGAGACCCCTACATAGAGGACATCTCATGCCCCGGAGTAGGCTACATCTATATAGTTCACAAGATATTTGGCCCTCTTGAGACAAACCTCAAATTCGAGTCGGCGGAAGAGCTAGATCGGTTTATCATCGAGCTCAGCGAGCGTATAGGAAAACCTGTCAGCCATGCACGCCCGATAGTGGATGCTACTCTGCCCGACGGTAGCCGTATTAACATAGTATTCGGTAGTGATGTGAGTCTCCAAGGCAGTAATTTCACCATACGTCGTGTAGCGAAAGTACCAATAAGCGTTACTCAGCTAGTAAACTGGAACACATTTGACGAGCGTGTTGCAGCCTATCTATGGATACTACTACTGGAAGGTAACAGCGGCTTCGTCTCTGGCGAGACAGCGTCGGGTAAGACGACTACACTAAACGCAATAGTAGCATTCATTAATCCTACAGCCAAGATAGTCACCATAGAGGATACCGCTGAGCTAAACATACCACACCCTAACTGGGTACGCGAACTAACCCGGGACACTGGTAGCCCCGAAACAAGCGTAACGATGTTCGATCTGCTGAAGGCTGCACTCCGCCAGAGGCCGAACTACATTATAGTAGGCGAGATTCGTGGTGCAGAAGGCCTAATAGCGTTCCAAGCGATGCAAACAGGCCATCCTGTTCTCGCGACGTTCCATGCAGCTAGTGTAGAGAGGCTAGTCCAGAGGCTTACCTCTCCACCAATAAACGTGCCTAAGTCGCAGCTTGACAACCTTAACTTCGTAGTAATCCAGAGCGCTATATACAGAGAAGGTGTGCTAGTCAGAAGAGTGCTGAGCGTAAACGAGATCATAGGGTATGATCCTAAAGTAGACTCGACACTCTATGTGCCGGCTTTCACCTGGGACCCTGTACGTGATCGCTTCACCTTTAGAGGGCGTGGTACTAGCTATTTGCTGGAGGAGAAGATAGGTGTAAAGCGTGGTCTCTCACGGCGCAACATGTTCCTAATATATGACGAAATGGAGATACGTGCAAAGATAAT
>DQVR01000102.1 GCA_015661645.1 Pyrodictium delaneyi | reverse complement strand
TAGCGAGTTAACTATATCAGTATTTATATGGATCAAGTTGTTGCCCATCTTGGCTACGATAGTGTCATTAATACAACCTAGCGTTAAGCCGTTCAGCTGGACCGGCTTAACGGCTTGATAAGCTCTACACCTTGTGGCAACGTTGACGATGACATAGCCTGGGACTACATTATGGTGAGGCTTAAACATATACAGCTCTATGGAAGGTATATTTTCATTGATGGGAAAATCTGTCATGGCTGGTAGCCATGCTGCTACAGTGCCAGCTAGAGTCAAATATAGCCTCGTAAACGAGTGCAGATGCGGTCATAGCTATGGGGTGTGATGTACACGACTCTCTCTGAGTCTACATTCGCGCAGTGTCGATGATGTAGGAGGTTTCGGCTGACCCCCTAGTAATGCCTCTAAGCAAATTGTCTATATACATCTTAGCGGCGATAGCGTGCTTGCAGAGCTTATGGTATGTCGAGGCCGGGCATGTGCATCGTAGATAGCCCTTTGCAGGATTGTAGTAAACAGTGTATATATCAGTATTTCCTCGTACTGTGGCAACATATGCATCTGGACCGAGCATTCTCACGTATACGAGTCTTCCTTGATTTATTATCCGGGCTGCTTCCAATAGCAGTCTTTTAGAGCCCCTGTAGCGGGCCTTGGAGCTACCTGGTATAAGAGCTGCTGTATCCA
This sequence comes from Pyrodictium delaneyi, assembly GCA_015661645.1. Taxonomy (GTDB): domain Archaea; phylum Thermoproteota; class Thermoprotei_A; order Sulfolobales; family Pyrodictiaceae; genus Pyrodictium; species Pyrodictium delaneyi_A. The sequence goes on along the minus strand of DQVR01000102.1, from coordinate 1,436 downwards.
GAGAGTGCATTCTCATTCCCTATGGTTGGGCGAAAGTGGCAATGAAGCCAATGAGAGTTAGGTGTAACTATGGCCAGAGTTGTACAGCTGTTGAAGGGGATAGCAGAGCTTACGAGGCCGCATAACCTCCTAGTAGCGGCAGTTACAACTCTTATAGGCTACGGGCTCGTCTCAAAGGTCTATGGTTACCAGTTAATTGAAGACACCTTTGCCCAAGCGGCGCTCATAGTTATGTTTGTTGCAGCGGCAGGCTATATGATAAACGACTACTATGATATAGAAACGGATAGGGTCGCGAAACCCTGGAGGCCTCTTGTATCAGGGACTGTACAGCCAAATGTTGCAAGAATATTGGCATACATATTCTTCCTATTAGGGATAATAGCGTCAACAAATCTAGGTCCGTGCGTGGCCGTATTTGTTATTGTTAATGTCCTGCTTCTTCATGAATATTCGCGGTGGGTAAAGAAGACAGGATTCATAGGAAACATTGTAGTAGCATTAAACTCGGCAGCCACTGTACTATTCGGAGGACTCGTGAGGAGTGTCGAGCTAGGAGCAGTGGTACCCTATGCAGTCCTACTGCCAGCGGTATATGCATTCCTGCTCGTCCTCGGTAGGGAGGTAGTAAAGGGTATAGAGGACGTTGAGGGTGATAAACACGTAGGCATATCCACCGTGGCTGTGAAGTGCGGCGTCGTGTGCGCCCGTAGAGTTGCAGCGCTACTGCTAGGCCTGGTAGTAGCCATAAGCCCCTTACCAGCAGTAACCGGCTTATACAACTGGCTATATGTAGTGTTTGCTGCCATAGTTGATGTGAGTATAGCTGTCTCGCTCATGAACCTCTACCGTGCTAGTAGCTATCACGAGCTAATAGTAGAAGCTAGGCGGGCTAGGAGCCTACTCAAGCTAGGCTTCCTTGCGGGCGGAGTAGCCTTCACAGCGGGCCTACTCTAGCAGGCCATAGTATGGTAGCCGTATTAGAGGGGCTCAGAGAGGTCGATGTTCAGCATGTCTTATCGATGCGAAGACTCCTCAGACTAGGGTAGCCTCTTCACAGCCTTTCTTCAACAAGTCTAGCATGGATAAGAAGGCTCTGCGGAGCCTATTGAGTTTACGCTTGCCTAGTAGCAGGTATGAGTTAAGTAAACTAGCAAGTAGGTTGTAGTCTAGGTCAACAATGGTTCTACCTTCAAAGACTAGTGGTATGTCTATTCTCTCGGAGCCGATAATGAACATGTAGTATGACCTTGAAGTATACTTGTAGCCGGTGTACTTGTAGCCAGAACTGATAGCTATGTTTGCAATCATGTCGGCTAGCTTAAGACTGCATGTATGGAGTGCGAGTATTGGCGGCTGAGCAGAAGCCCACACATACCTATGCCCAGTATCCCGGGCGTCAAGTATGGCTTCCCTTAGCTCAGCCGGGTCTACCG
>DQVR01000072.1 GCA_015661645.1 Pyrodictium delaneyi | reverse complement strand
GTGGCTGGGCTTTGTCGCGTCGTGGTGTGGCTCTATCATGCTGCGTTCGTGGTACTCGTTCCAGCTGTAGATGGCTACAAGCCTTACTTGGTCTCTATGCTGGAGTATCCAGTCCCACTGCTTCGCGTAGGCTTGAAGCGTGTAATTTGGATCCAAGAGCCTTTGATCACAGCCAGTCCTTACGCCTAGCTCGCAGAATATACGGTCGTCGAAGCGCGGGGTTATGGCCACGTAGCCGTCCCGCCGTACTCTGAGCGCTATGGGCTTGTCTGTGGTCCATGGGGCTAGGTAGTCTGGCCAGAGGTCCCAGTCCTGGTAGCCCGCGTTGTCTATGTCGTTGCCCACTATCCTGATCGCGTAGGCTGGGAAGTCTGGCTCTGGGTCGTACTTCATGCCTATCGGGTTGAAGGCCAGGACAAGGGGTTTACCATCGAGGTATAGGTATGCCTCTGGGTACCTATCGATATACCTCTCCCTGATGTATGTTAGGGTCTGGAGCCACCACCCGTAGTTGTAGCTCTCTGGGTCGCTGCCTAGGTAGGGCTCGACCAGTATAGCGGCCTTCAAGCCGAAGCGCTCTAGGTTCTCGAAGACTAGCCTAGCTGCACGGTCCTCGTAGCTCCCTGGGCCCCACCAGCTGATGAAGAGCGCGTCCACGCCCGCCTGCCTGAGGAGCCTTAGCTGCCACTCGACCGTACCCGGGTCTAGGCTGCTATAGTAGCCTATCAGCGGCTCATCAACGACGGGTGTAAAAGCAGAGTCGTTCCAATGCCTCCCTCCCAACCCCTCACCATACCAGACATAGAAGTAGACAGCCACGAACGGCCCGCTGGGCGTAGCGTCCGGCGAAGGCGCATGGGCTGAGAGCAGCAAGAGCAGTAGCAGTAGGACTGCAGCTAGTAGTGCTATGTAGGCTAGGCTGCTGTAGGCCCGCGTAGCTCCGAGCCACCTCCTTCTGCCTTGTATTGCCCGAGGATGGCTTTGCTTAGCGCTCCTTATTACTATTCAGCATAGCTGCTTATCCTGTGACCATGCTTAAAGATGGCTCACATATAGCCTATATGGACCGGGTGTATGTTTGCCCGAGGACATGGAAAGGCTTCCACGCAAGCTACTCGAGAACCTCGACCCGGGAGAGGAGGTCATCCGGGCAGTTAGGAAGCAGCCCGCACTCGAGAAGCCGAAGTGGCTTGTAGTAACCGACCGCAGGATAATTATTTTCGATGAGAAGATTCTCGGCCGCTATGAGATGACTGCTATACCCTACGAGAGAGTGAAGCAGGTGTACCTCCGCAGCGGGGTCTGGCGCTCGGGGTTCCGCATCGAGACCGAGGAGGGCGAGAAGATAGAGATGCCGTGGATGGACAAGGACGCTGCGCGGGAGGCTATGGAGGCGATAAAGGAGGCTCTCCAGAGGATAAGCGTAGAGCCGCCCACGATAGTCCGGAGAAAACGCCTAGCCTCGGAGGAGTGGGTTCTCAATAAACCCAGGGAGCAGATAACTAGGAGCTATGTCGCGCGGCAAGCCCCCGCGCAGCCGGCTACCCCCGCCGAGCGGCGGGAGGACCCTCTGGAGAAGCTCGAGAAGCTGAAGAAGCTGCTCGACGAGGGCGCGATAACCCGGGAGGAGTACGAGGTACTCCGCCGCAAGCTGCTCGAGGAGATAACAAGCGGAGAGAGATGAGAGGCCCGCTGCGCCGCGTATAGGGGCTTCCCTCTCCCCGCTGGGGCTTTTCCATACCCTTGCTTTGGTAAAAACCGGGTACGTGTGTCCCAGCTCTTTGCTCGTCTTTGGCTCGCTAGCTTAGCAGCCTTACTATCTTTGGCTGGGGCTGTACCTTGTAGTCCTCTAGCCGGAGGTATAGCTCTATAGCCTTGCGTATTATCTCGCTTCTAGTCACGCCCTTGAGGCGCGCGAAGCTGTCTAGCTTTTCGAGTAGGTCTTCATCCACCTTGAAGGTTACAACTCGCATAGCTGGGACCGCCCCCAACCCCCACCGGGCTTCTCTCTACTAGCCAGCCTACAGTAGAAGATTACCGTGGCGAGTATTACTGGAGAACTCTTACAAGAGCTGTACAGGGTGCGTTCCGCTTAAATAGAGGACTCTTTAGCTGAGTGTACACGGGGCCGAGACAGTGCCTACAGTGCACCTGTCGCTGCCAGAAGCGGTTTACAGCGAACTCAAGGAATATGCCAGCGAGATGGGCATACAGATAACAGACCTAATCAAGATGATGATAAGGGAGGGGCTAGAAAAGTACCGCAAGGAGCGTGCTGAGAGGAAACGCCGCCAGCAGGAGGAGGTAACACAAGCGCTGCTACAAGTACTACACGAGCTCGAAGAGCTACGCCGCGAGTTCCAGGAGTACCGCGCGTACGTCGAAGGCGAGCTGTATAGGCTGAACAGCAGCATCCACGGCCTAAAGCGCCGCGTGTCCAAGCTAGAGGACATGGTTGAGGAACGCCTCATACCCGTAGAGGCGGAAATAGTCAGCCCCTAGCCCGTGTCGCCACGCTCACCCTCTCCGCCCCCAACCCCCACCGCGTCTGTCCACGTTCACTCCCTCTCTATGCTGACGGGACCGCCCC
>DQVR01000044.1 GCA_015661645.1 Pyrodictium delaneyi | reverse complement strand
GTAATAGTAGAGGCGTACTTTGCTAACCGGAGAGTAAAGGCCCTAGTGGGCACTATAGCCTCGCACATAGAGAACATGATTACCGGAGTCACTAAAGGGTTTAGGTACAAGCTGAAGATAGTGTTCTCACACTTCCCCGTAACTGTCAAGGTACAAGGCGACAAGGTAGTTATAGAGAACTTCCTTGGCGAGAAGGCCCCGCGTGTAGCGAGAATAATGCCAGGTGTTACTGTAAAGGTTCAGAAGGATGATGTGATAGTCGAGGGCATAGACATAGAGGCTGTAGGCCAGACAGCCGCCAATATAGAGTTAGCTACAAAGGTAAGGGATAAGGATAGACGTGTTTTCGTGGACGGTATTTACATATACGAGAAGGGGGTGACTGAGTAATGGAGCGCCGGGATATAGAGAGGCTTCTCCAGGTTAGGCGGAAGCTAAAGTCGAAGAAGCCTGAGTTCCTGCGTACACTGTGGTGGAAGTTTCCTAAGTTCAAGAATGACCCCAAGTGGCGTAAGCCGAAGGGTATAGATAACCCTATGAGGCTGAGGCTGAAGGGTAAGCCGGCAGTAGTAGATGTCGGATACAGGGCACCAGCTGCTGTACGGGGGCTGCACCCGACAGGGCTCAAACCGGTACGTGTCTGTAATCCTGCTGAGCTAGACATGCTAGACCCGGCAAGGCATATAGTATACATCGCGGCTGGCGTGGGGCTCAGAAAGCGGCAGCAAATACTAGAAAAGGCGCGTGCAAAAGGCTTCAAGGTAGCCAACGCGTAGGCATCTCGCTTCTTATACCCGCGGGCGCTTATCTCCAGCCTCCTAGGGGCGAGGAAGAGGCCTGCGAGGTGGCCTAGACGTGGCGCAGGACCTATCCATGCAGCGTAGGCTTGCTGCAGAGATACTAGGTGTAGGCGAGTCAAGGATATGGATAGACCCTACTCGGCTAGATGACGTTGCTAGTGCTATAACGAGAGAAGAGGTACGCCGTCTCATCAAGGAGGGTGTGATAAGGGTTAAACCAAAGCACAGCCCATCCCGTGGCCGTTGGCGCGAGCGTCACGAGGCTCGCAAGAAGGGCAGGCACCGCGGCTATGGCCGGCGTAAGGGTGATGCAAGCGCTAGGCGCGACCCCAAGGAGGAGTGGATGCACAGGATACGCAAGATGAGGAGATACCTCCGCTACCTGCGCGACCATGGTGTGATAGACCGTAGGACATACCGGAAGCTATACATGTGGGCGAAGGGTGGCATGTTCCCGACGTTTGCCTCGCTCAAGCGCTGGCTAGAGGAGCACGGCTACCCAACTAGCGTCAGAAAGTAGCCTCAAGCAGCTGTCGTCTCCCGCATAGGCTTGTTTACGCGGCTCATCTATCTATCACGGGGGTTACATCCCCTTCTCGGGTCCTCCGGCTAACACGTCAGCGTTCTTCCCTGAGTTCACGCTGCCGATATACCAGGGGCGAAAGTTCTCTTGTATAGAGGGGTGTCTGTGGGGGCTATCCCCGGCGTCTCTGCAATTTGTATTTATTAAGGGAGCGTGGTGCTGGGCTTCTCCGCACCGGGTACGCGGCTAGGGCTGGTGGACCAACATGGCTCATGGACCAAGATATAAGGTGCCGAGAAGGCGGCGTAGAGAGGGCAAGACCAACTACTATAAGCGCTACGTCATGGTGCTCTCTGGTAAGCCCAGGCTCGTGGTCAGGAGGACGAACAAGTACATCTGGGTGCAGGTCATAATAGCTAGGCCGCAGGGAGACGTGACTATCGCGGCGGCTCACAGTAGGGAGCTTGTGAAGCGCTACGGCTGGCAAGGCGGTACAAAGAATACGTCGGCTGCCTACCTAACTGGTATGCTTGCTGCTCTACGCGCGCTCAAGGCCGGAATAGACTATGCGGTACTCGACATAGGGCTGTACCGGCCGGTACGTGGCTCCCGTGTGTTCGCGGCCCTAAAGGGAGCGGTGGATGCTGGTCTGGAAGTGCCTCATAGCGAGGAGATACTCCCGGAGGAGTACAGGATACGCGGCGAGCACATAGCCAAATACGCTGCTATGCTTGCCCAGGAGAACTCGGAACTCTACGAGCGCAGATTCAGCATGTACTTGAAGAAGGGTCTACGCCCTGAGGACCTGCCGAAGCATTTTGAGGAGGTTAAGAGTAAAATACTAGAAGACTACCGTGATGTTGTTGAGAAGGTAAAGGCTGCTAAGGAGGCTGTTGCGTGATGAGCCTCTCGCCTTATGAGCTTGAGCAGGAGTGGAAGCCACGTACGTTCGTAGGGAGGCTAGTAAAGGAGGGTCGCATACGCAGCCTCAGCGAGATATTTGAACGCAACCTGCCGATACTAGAGCCAGAGATAGTAGACTACTTGATAGGCTCAGAGCTTAAGAGCGAGACGGTAGACGTAAGGCTAGTGCAGAAGATGACCGACGCCGGACGCATAAACAAGTTCCGCGTAGTAGTGGTAATAGGTAACGAGAACGGCTTCGTGGGCGTAGGCCAGGGTAAGGCACGGCAGCTCCGCCCCGCGATAGAGAAGGCTATCCGTAACGCAAAGCTCAACATCATACCGGTACGCCGTGGCTGCGGCAGCTGGGAGTGTCTATGCGACCAGCCGCACAGTGTACCATTCACTGTACGCGGCAAGAGCGGCAGCGTAGAGGTAGTCCTTAAGCCAGCGCCCCGTGGAACCGGGCTAGTAGC
>DQVR01000004.1 GCA_015661645.1 Pyrodictium delaneyi | reverse complement strand
AGTCTTGATGCAGTAGCTACCGGTATATAACTAGAGGTGGATAGTACGTAGACCTGATTATTACAGCTAGGCCCTAGTCGGACAGAAGTTAAGGGAGTAGAAACGGGGGCTAACGTCTCAGAATGGGGCTGTGAAGAGTACTCCCGACGCTGACTAGGAAGGTGATGAAAAGGCATTTGTCAGAGCCCCTTCTATAGGGCCGCTACATCCGCTTTCAGGAAAAGCCGGGGAGCTGTCCCTATCGCTTGGCTGTATTTGTGCCGCGAGAGGACCTATAGCCTCCTATACTCCGGTAGCGCTCTCCGATATGACTTCGGGGCCCGATACGCGGCGTCCGCGCTCTACAATGTCTATTATCCTCTCTATGAAGTCCTCCTCGTACGGCACACCGACAAATGCTAACACACCGTTTATCGCTATAGCGGGCACTGACATCACATTGTACCTGTCAGCTATATCGGGGTTTTCATATGCCTCCACAGTGTCCGCTATAAAGTTTCGCTTACCATGCCTCCATGACTCGAATGCAAACATGTTAGTGAGGAGTGCTGCATAGGGGCAATAGGGGCACTGCGGTGTGACTATGACTTCTACGTGCACCGGCTCGGATATCTTTTTGATCTTTTCTACGGTTTCTGGGTCTAGGCCACTATCTTCTTGGGATATCCTTATTATAGTTTCTACGAGGCCTCTTATCTCTTCACCGCTAGGCGTACCTGTGTACCGTATCATCCCGTCTAGCAGTGTTATTGTTGGTATTCGTTCCACGCCATGCTTCTTGAATATCTTATCGTCCTTACCTTTCTCGTATATGTGCACTTTCACGAGTTTTTCTCCGTTCTTTGCTGGCGCTTCCTCCTCGAGAATCTTGGCTATTTTCAGGGTCTCGTCGCAATACTGGCAGTTTGGTCCTATGAAGACGTTTATTGTAACAGGTTTCACAAGATCCTGGAAGGCTTCACGTATTGCTTCACGAGTCTCTTGATCGATTTCCATTCGCACCGGGTCCATCAAGGCGCACGCACCGTCTATAACTCCTTATATAGTCCTGCCACGATACTGCTATTAGACGGTTCGGTTCTTTTCTTCTTTTCTCTCTAACAAACAATATAATACTCCACGGATCTGGGCACAGCTATCGCTGCTTCTACTGTTACGCTAGGATAGAATACTATACATCTTCCCCGGAGTAGCCGTTATTAGGATACGTCTAGTAACACGTGTGAAAGTGGGCTAAGAGAGCTATGAGGAAGACGATTAACTTTCTCTCGGCGCCCTGCGAGATAGCTGTAAGAAAGTATGTACCATCAATAAGAGCATCAATAGCTATAGTGCTTGTGAGAGACTACGGCCTCTCTATCTATAGAGCTGCAAAGCTGCTTAAGCTTACACCAGCAGCCGTATCGAACTATCTACTCAAAAGGAGAGGCGGAGGCTACATAGATGCTGTACTTAACGATAAAGAACTCTATGAAATGGTGTCAAAGATAGCCGAGCAGATAATAAGCGGTAATGTAGACGAAGAACGTATACCGCTCCACATCTGTGACATATGTAGAAAGCTCCGCTTAAAAGTTGAACCTAGGTCAACTGTACCTGATACACCATGCTGATTCTACACATTTACAGCCCCATGTATTGTATACATAACTTCCAGGCTATACTTTCCTCCTCAGAAGAGGTGGGAGTTCTACTCCGTTAATGCTCACAATTGCTAGCTGGTTTCTAGAGAGTGGTATATACACCCTATTAAAGCTGGGGACCAGTTCTTCCCAGTCCCTAGACAGGCCAGTGTAGAGCCATCCGCTTCTTATACGATACTCTTCTATCACAAGCTCGTGTTTCACTGCTATAGGTGACGGATTCCATACTATAAACTGGATAGCTATACTCTTGCCGTTTCTTGCTATGCTAGCATAGAGCGGGACTAGCCCCGTTGGAGACCATATAGCTGGTTTCTTGACCTCGAGCCTAGTCGGTGTTCTACCTAGCATGTTCCCGACTAGGTATGTGGTATAGAGCCATGGCGGACTACATCTTTTTAGCCTAAGTGCTATCGCTGTCCCTTCTTCTAGGGCTGCTAGACCCTTGTCACTGATGGATACTCTGCATGTCTCAGCCGGTGGTGTACAGATCATGGCTAGATAGTTGTTGCCGCCACCAGTGCATATCCATGGCACGTGGTAGGTATGGCTACCTCCCGTTATTCTTCTATAAATCCATGAGAGTAGTGTCGGCTGGGCTATCCTAGGCTTATAGATCCCGGTTCTTATCAAGTCTCCACTGTCTAGTCGTATCTGGTCCCGGTAATGAGTGGCCGGTATACAGCCTATGCGCGGCTTGCACTGCATGCCTGTTACTGGGACATACGCATCCACTATTACGGGAGTCCTTGAATCCACCGATACAAACTGCTTTATGGCTTCCGAGATCGTTTTGTATGTTGGGCCTATGTAGTCCCTACGTGGCTTGTATAGTGGCAGCTCGCTTACTGTGCAAGAGTCCACGACTGTTGGAAGCCTAGCTCTTATCCAGATACCGTTTCTGCTTACCAGTTTTAGCTCTGTATTACCTCCGCATTCCAGGACCTCTATTCCCGCTGCCCGGAGGACAGTAGCATTGGGCTCAGAAAGTAGTCTGCGACAGCTGCTCTCGTTTCTTATGGCTAGTACGCCGTTTGTTATACTATCTGCTCCTATGCCAAGGTTGTCCAGACCAAGTACCCTGGGTATACTCTCTATCATATCCGAAATGTTGTTTTTCAAGACTTTGTTGCTTCCTCCGCTACATCTATGGCTTTGCTGACTAGTGTTATACTTGTACTCCTGGTTTTAGCCCTCACCACCTCTCCATCGGTATCAACGTTGAAGCCTAGCCTTTCGAGCTTGTCTGCTGCCCTTCTTGCCTCTTCTTCACTTGCCGCGTTTATCACCAGCTGGGTACTCGATGGCTCTGGTAGTAGTTTTACAGTTATCCTATAGGATCCCTGCTTTAGCCCGGATACAGAGTGGTATTTCACAGCCCCGCCAAGGAGTGTTACTTGCTGCGACTTTGTCTCAGCTACTTTTAGGCCACGGCTTTTGAACAGTTTCCGAAGCTGGTTGGGAGGGGCCTCGGTGGCCACGGCTTGCTTCACCCCAGAGCAGGGTTAGTAACGGTCAGGCTGACGTCCAAGGCTTCCTCAGCGGCACCCCTACTCGGAATACCGCGTACAGCTCCGGGGGCCTTTAACCGCGAGGTGTTTTCGAGTTGTGATATACATGAGCTGCGGTAGGGATGAAATGTGTATAGTTTCTACTTCTGTTCAAAGCTTGTTATAGCCTTGAATACTGCTCTAGCGGCTTTCTCTACGAACGGCTCCAGCTCTTCATGATGCTTTAGCTCCTCCTTGCCGGGTACCGCAAGGTTGTCTGATATAACTAGCAGCGCGGCAGCATTAAAGCCTCTCATCGCGGCCAGCGCGTAGAGCGTTGCTACCTCCATTTCCACTGCGATTATACCGCGCTTTGACCACTTCTCCACGAAGTGCGCATCTTCAGCGTAGAAGGCATCGCTGCTGAATACTGGGCCTAGATATACTTTGCCGTGTACCTCCTTTGCCTTCTCGTAGAGTATTGTTGTGAGCAACGGGTTAGGTGCAGCTACCATACATGCATCAGGAACGTAGGAGCCTATGGTACCGCCATGTATGTAGGCTGCACCGGTTGCTACCACGGCGTCGCCTATCTCTAGGTGCGGGATCAGCCCACCAGCAGTACCAAGCCTTATCATAGTCCTGGCACCAAGCATGTATAGTTCTTCAAACACTATTGCTGCAGAGGGGCCACCTATCCCATGCACTGCAACACTTACACGCGTACCCTTATAGTATCCCGTGTAAACGTGGAAGCCACGCTTCTCGTTTACCAGCCTTGGCTCTTCAAGGAAGTTTTCAGCTAAGAACTTCGCGCGAGCCGGATCGCCTACCACGACTACCCTTTCAGCTACTTCTTCTGGGCTTATACGTATATGCTGTGGCTTCATACTCCTCTACACCCTCAGCATAGGGGCAGAGCCCCTAGGGCTATAATATTAGAGTGTTCCAGAGCTGTTCGGTCAATCCATAGAGGCTGTGATGAGCGCCCGTGGCGACAGGGCGTTAGCCCGATGTCGTTGCACGAGCATTCTGAGCCGCCTTTCTAGCCGTAACCTAATAAGGCTCCTCATTTCCTCTGCGTCTATTGTGTCTACTGGGGGCTGTGTTGAGCTCTGACCGCTGCTGAGATGTTCCCTGCCAGCACAGTGCCGTGCTGAGGATGGTAGCCGCTGAGCCCCTCTCCAGTACACCTTCATGTAAACAATGTATTCAAGGCGTTATGTATGCCCTGAGTCTTGTGAAGAGGAGAAGTTATAGGGTGTATCTGCAAGCTAGTAGCTGTTAACCTGGAGTAAGCCATGAATGAGGAAGCGTTAATGCTTATTGACAAATACCTTGGCGAGATTATAGAGCACGTCGTGTACAAGTATCGCTACAACGTGGATCTCGAGGATGAGTATGATAGTCTTCTGCGCTACATATACAAGAGACTCGTAAAGGCCTGGTTTAAGGGACAAGAGGTTTCTCTCGATGAGTTCGAGGCTGCTCTACGGAGTGCACGCAAACGTAAACGACAGCTAGAAGTACTGCTCAGCTATCTAGTCAGCCGTTATGCCGCAAGGAACGGCCCAATATACATGCCACAGGGCAGGGACTGGTACGACGAAAGGTACTAGTGGGACCATTGTTTACGGTACACGTTCATCCCGTTGTACCCAGTTACCACAATATACACCATGCATTAGACTTTGCTACTACACTAACTATCGGCTCGCTGATATGTCTCTGCATGCATATAGAAGCTTGGCGGGGTTCTGTTCGCGGTAATGTCTTCATCCCCTCTAAAGGGTCGCGGGGGGCAAGTGACAACATCTCCCCATGGCGGTATGTAACCTCTCTTCACGGGAGAGTTATAGGGGCTTCTCCTGGGTGTACTCTGCTCCGAGTGAATCTTTTGGAGCCCTTGCCTGGGGCTTTTGTGACCACAAAGGCAGCAGATACGCGACTGTAGCTGCAGGGAGTGAGTATCGTGCCTCGTGGCAGGAAGAGAATAGGTAGACGGAGGCGCAGTACCACGGCGGGAAGCAGCGTATCCCGGACGAGATCCTATAGTTCGAGGCGGACCGTTCAACGAGTGCAAGTTGATCCGGAAAAGCTACTCGACAGTATAATTGACGAAGCTGTACAGAAGCTAGGTCTAGCTATCCTCGCACTAGACAGAAATTCGTACAAGGAAATGCTTAAACCCATAGTCGAGGGCATTCTTGAACAGTACTCGTCTAGACCATCTAAGGATGCAATAATATCTAAGATGCAGAGCACACTTAACAACGTGTACATGATGGCTTCTGCCTATCTCCTTGAGAAGCTTAATAGGCTCACACCAGAGCAGCTGGAGTTCGTGGCAACGTATGGTGGCCCAGTTGCTGCTAGACATGTTTCACGACTTTACCGTGAAGCTTTGCGCAGTAATAGGACAGACTTACTACCTCTTTTGAAGAGCTTATGGGAACAGTATGGCAGACCTACACCTATACCATGTCCTCGTTGCGGATTTAGAGCTGTTACCCCCGACCTTGAGTGCATGGTTTGTGGCTATGTGCTCTCTGAGAGAGAAGCTAAGGAGGCTATAGACTTCGAGTACAGGCTTGCCGAGCTTGTAGAGTTCTACCAAGCCTCAGACGTGCTGGACGCGATTGATAAGGGTATAGTGCTTGTAGGAGAGACCGTAAAGCCTCCCTCTGCGCCTCGTGAACCAACCGATATAGTACTGCACCTTTCGCGCTCTGAGAGGGAGAGACTGCGCAGACTACTGGAGGAGAGGAAGACCAGCTATGCTGGAAGTTCGAGCGCTCGATGAGTTTGAGAGCCTAATAGAGTCTTCGCGTATAGTGCTTGTACTCTTCTATGACTCCCGTAGCCCTACTGGCAGGTACCTAGCAAGCATAATAGAAGATATCGCATATGCTGTTGAACCTATAATAGCGGTTGCTAAAGTTGACGCAGCAGTAGCCCCCTCTATTGTAAACCAGTATGCTTCATCGATACCAAGACTCCGGCTCTACTTCGAGGGCGAGAAGATCTGGGAACAAATAGGCTTCTTCTACAACTATCAGAGCGATAAGTACGCCATCCACCGAGGTATACTATATGCTCTCCGCAGTCGT
>DQVR01000096.1 GCA_015661645.1 Pyrodictium delaneyi | reverse complement strand
GCTAGCAGCGGCTGCCGGGTCTCGCCCACGACGCGGTCCCGGACGCTCTTCGCCAACAGTGCAGCACCCGCGCATGTGCCCATAGCTGGGAGCCCGGACTCGAGTAGATCGCGTAGCTCGTCGAGAAGGCCTATGCGACGGGCAACTACACCTATGGTTGTGCTCTCGCCGCCAGGGATTATTACCGCGTCTAGGCCGCGGAGGTCGTTGGACTTCTTCACTAACACGGGTTCTATGCTCCAGCCGGTCTCCTCAGCCAGCTTGCGGAGCATGTAGACGTGCTCGTAGAAGCCTCCCTGGAGAGCTACAATACCCACCTTCACGGCTAGTCGCCTCTCACCTGCAGCAGCTCCTCGGGCTTAAGCTTACGTATGTCGATACCCATCATGCTTTTCTGCTCGCTTATCATCGCTTGCGCCTCTGCTACGGTCTCCGGATCGTCCCACATACTCGTGGCAAGGACTATTGCTGCCGCCCGCTCCCTGGGATCGCTACTCTTGAATATACCGGAGCCGACGAACACACCATCGGCACCGAGCCACATCATTAGCGCCGCGTCCGCAGGCGTGGCTATGCCGCCGGCAGCGAAGTTTACTACGGGTAGGCGGCCTAGCCGTGCTGTGAGCTCTACTAGCTGGTGTGGTACGCCGTACTCGCGGGCTATCCGCATCCTCTCCTCTGGCGTCATGCCGCGTAGGCTCCATATTTCCTTCACGATTATCTTCATGTGGCGAACTGCCTCGGCGACGTTTCCTGTGCCAGCCTCGCCTTTTGTGCGGATCATTGCTGCGCCCTCTGTTATGCGGCGGAGAGCCTCACCGAGGTTCCTGGCACCGTTTACGAATGGTACTTTGAATAGCCACTTGTTGATGTGGTGCTTCTCGTCTACAGGGGTGAGTACCTCACTCTCGTCTATCATATCTACACCGATGCTCTCGAGGATGGCTGCCTCGTAGTAGTGACCTATACGCACCTTAGCCATAACTGGTATAGTGACTGTATCCATGACCTGCTGTATCACCTTCACGTCAGCCATGCGGGCTACTCCGCCCTGGCGACGAACATCGTAGGGCAACTTATCAAGAACCATCACCGAGGCTGCGCCGGCCTCCTCCGCTATCCCGGCTTGCTCGGTGTTTGTCACATCCATGCAGACACCGCCTTTCTGGAACACGGGGAACCCATACTTGACACGGAGAGTACCACGGGCCGGGATCTCGATATACTCTGGAAGCCTCTCCGGGCCGTACTGGAACCAGCCATCCTCGCGGAGCCTATCAGCAGCCTCAGCTAGTTTGTAGAAGAAGTCCACTATACGGTCGAACCCGACCTCATATAGTCGGGCTCTTTCCATGCCCGCATGGTGGGGAGGTAGCGTCACAGCCCGGTGCACCAAGATGGTGGATGTGCAGTGTACCGGGGAGTGATAAACTTGTATCCCCAGGGGATGGACAAAAAGATTACCAGATTATTCTTAATACTGCATTAATACGCTGATGCCAGTAATTACATGGCTGAAATTCACTAGACTTTGCAAGGCTATGACAGCCTAAGTCCTAGCTTTCCGAAAGTACGGTACCGCTACCAGTGTCAGGGTGTCGCGTATCTCTCTCATACCACGTATTTTATGTGTCACCACATCTGCTACTTTGTCAACATCACTTGCCTCTATTCTGGCCACCAAGTCATAAATGCCCGGCACACTAAGTACTTCTTTGACCTCATCTATTTCGGCAAGTTTAGCTGCTACATCCCGTTCACGACCAGGCTCAACGTTTATCAACACTAGTGCCACCGCCTTAAGACCTATCTTCTCTATATAGCTTAGCGCCGCGAAGGCTAGGTCTGACATCGTCACTACCTTGACTACATTCGCCTCTTTATCGTGAACCACCAGTCGTAGTACGTCGTTTTCCTCCATCAGCTCTACTGCTGCGCGTGCGTCGAAGTCTGCTGGTACCCTTATTACCTCCCCGCGAGCGTAGTTGCTGATCCTGGCCTCAGCAGGGTTTGTGCCCTCTACAAGCGCGGCCAAGAAATCCCATTCGCGGAGTATTCTGAGTTCATTCTCTTTGCGCACGAATACTTCTGTAACACCGTTACTGTCCATGGCCTTGGCCGCCGCCTGGAGGGTTGCATCTGAATCCATTACCACCATGTTCCTGGATTTTGCTTCTACTGTTGCAGCGCCGTAAGGTATGAGCCTCCACAGATGGAAGGCTACGTGGCGTGGCTCTACGTAGCCGTGCATCCTGCTACGATGGTCTACTACTGGCAGGAAGCGCACCATTTCTTTCTTCATTATTTTCAGTGCCTCGTCAACCGGGTCGTCTAGTCGAACAACTACTGGGTCTTTGACAGCATATTCAGCTATATGCGACTTGTCTATGTCTATACCCTCGGCTACTGCCTTGATTAAGCGGCGTAGGCTGAAAACTAGGCTTGGCCTTTTCTCCGCGTCTAGCGTTACTACTGCAGTTGCGCGGTTGGCTAGCATGACCTCCGCTGCTTTTCTTAGCGAGAGGTCTGCGGCTGCGATAGGAATTCTCTTAGCCTCCATAATATCTTGAACGAGGGGGAGCAGCCGCTCTGACATGACTCCTCACCCAAGGCGCCCAGATAAGATAGTTTATAATGTAGAATTGTGTTACCGCTTCTATAAAAATGTTTCCATATGGGCCGTGTTAGGTTCACCAACCCTTATTTAAGCCCGGCACGAGTTACGCGGAACGGGAACCGAAATGATTACTGATAGGCTTCTTAAGATCTTCGTAGCTCTGCTAGCTCTATCTTACCTCGGGATCAACCTAGTAGCACCGTTGCCCCGGTTCCTCGTGGCAGAAAACCTTCTACTAGCAGCAGCCTATACCGCCGCATTGACAGGACTATTGAAGAGGAGAGAGAAGACTAATGTTTATCTAGTTCTCCTCGCTGGTTTCAACGCAGGCAGAGTCTCCCGCAGCATAGTCTCGCCTACCGGCGAGCTAGGCAGACTGGCAGCAGAACACATACCACTGCTAGCCCTTATACTTCTTGTAGCATTGTTGGCTCTGCGCAAAACCCTCCACATCCTTGAGGGGAAGCAGTACTAATGCGCACCGAGCTACCTACTTAGCGGATATGGAAACACAATTACTCTGTGGTGCCTCCTGCCATGCTCGTAGCCGGAGTAGACGCTGGAGCCTCGCACACACGAGCCCTAGTCTACGATACTGGTAGCGGTGGTGTATGGACCGGGGCTGCTGGACCAGGTAACCCGGTTAACGTCGGCGCTGCAGCCGC
>DQVR01000056.1 GCA_015661645.1 Pyrodictium delaneyi | reverse complement strand
GTGAGCCTCTTAGCTGCTAGCATGCCCGGAGCATGCACTAAGGGGTAGCAGTGGCGCTTCCGGGTACATTTGCAGCCGCGTATCTACTTGCCGGGCCAGTTCAGGGCCAGGTCCAGCCCGCCGGAGTCGATCTACGCGTGGAAGAGGTACACGTTTTCCGGGAGCCGGGGTACCTTGGTGTCGAGAGCCGAAGGATACCCGCCTCGGAGCCGTTAGAGCCTGAGAATGGCGTCTGGCTTCTCAGCCCCGGTTTCTACAAGGTGGTCTTCATGGACATGGTCCACATCCCGGAGAATACTGTTGGCATCTGTTTTCCCCGTAGCAGCCTGCTACGCATGGGCGCATTGCTGGGATGCGCTGTATGGGATCCCGGGTACCGTGGTAGGGGTGAGGCCTTACTCGTTGTCGGTAACCCGCATGGGGTTCGGATAGAGGTCGGGGCCCGAATAGCCCAGCTCGTGTTCATAAGGCTCTACCCGCAGCTCGGCGAAAGGTATAGCGGTGTATACCAGGGCGAGAGGCTAGCGAGATAGTAGGTCTAGAATCTTCTCAAAGAATTCTCGCTCGCTTTTCCTCCTGGACTTCCTCAACAGCTTAGTCACTATGAGCTCAGGGGTAGAGCGGGCTAGATAGTTGTACCGTGGGCTCCGGTCTACTATAAGATTGTAGTTCTCGTCGAGTCCGCGGGCTTCTATACCGTCTATCCTTACCCGGGCTCTTAGCTCCGGGGGTATGGCCTCCACAACCTCTTCTGCAAGATGGCTAACTATTACTGCTACTGAGTCTCGGCTCTCTGCTATCGACGAGGCTATAGCAGCTACTATCCGGGCTGCCGCGTGAGCCTCCGTTATTGCCTCTAGCTCGTCTACTAGCAGTAGTACGCGCTTCCGCTGTGCCTCCTCTACTATTGCTGCTATCTTTTCTAGCGTCTCCTCTAGCCCTCCAGCGTCGAGCATGCCTGTCGGCTTCGAGATGAAGTATACACGGTCAAAGCCGCCTACCCACGCCCTTGAGGCCGGTACTGGTAGGCCAGCCTGGCCCGCGAGGACTATCTCGCCTATAGTCTTCAGCAACGTGGTCTTACCGCCGCTATTGGCCCCTGTGAGAAGCACCACTCTTTCACAGTTAGTGCCTTCTGGCCTGTAAGGTGTGCAGCCTACTACGTAGCTTACCGGCTGGACTTCTACCCCGGCAGCAAGGAGACCTGCCTCAGCCGCGTCAGTGAACCCGACCCCCGAGAACCCACGGCTAACCTTAGCGATGGAGCCGCGTCTTTCCTCTATGAAGCTATTAGCAGCGAGCGCTATGTCCGTCCAAGCCAGTATCTCAGCCATTGTAGGTAGTAGCTCTACTAGCCGGCTAAGCCTGCGCGCGTGCTCTCTTGAGAACATGTACACGCTGAGGCTTATTCTACGCTCTAGATGCTTTCGGAGCCTCTCTATGGGCTCTCTATGCACCTCTATAGGGAATTGTGGCCTAGGCTCCACTACGCCGCGTATTAGTTCCCGCTCTTCCGGCCCCAGGCCGAGCATACGGGCAAGCTTCTCCTCGGCCTCGACGCTAATTTCTTCAAATATCTCCAGGAGTTCGTCCGGTATATGCAGGTGCCCCTCCTCTAGCGACCGTATTAGACGTAGGAGTTCTGCCGCGCTTAGGCGTAGCTCTCGCTCTTCGAGACGACGCCGGGCCTCTTCATTCACCCAGACTTCGAGATCCGACACAGCGGACTCTAGGCTCCTTACCGCTGAGAGTGCATGCTGGTACTCTGGGTCTATATCGCCTTTTTCGAGCCGCTCTAGCACGCTTTGCGCGTCTCTGGCTAGCCTGGCTATCTCGTCCACAGTGGTCTGCTTAACGCCTATAGCCTTGGAGACCTCTACTACGAGGCTCCGTGCCACGGTGTAGACCCTGGCGAACGACTTGATGAGCTTCATGTTATGGCGCAGCGTTTCAAGGACAACTTCCGGGGCCACGGTGTACTTGTCGAGCCTATCTATCTCCACTACACCAGGCCTGCCAGCAGTATCAACCATGTACGCAAGCACTATGCCCCGCTCTGACACATCGTCTACAGACTCGGCTTCGACAATGGTTATCCCGGATACATCGCCGCCTAGCATCTCCCGTAGCTTATCTCCTTGGCCATGGGGCACTATGAGTATGCGCTCTACACGGACTCTAGGTCTTCTAGGCCACTCTATGCGCGAAAGAGCCCCTCTTACTGTGACCTTTACATCTCCTGGGATCTTGGACACTGCCTCGACTAGTCTCCTGGTTCTCCCCAACACTCTCTCTATTTCAGCCTCCACTCGCCCAGGCATAGGTGCCAGAGACGAAACCAGGTCCCTGCCAGGCGTTGACGCTATGTAGCTAGCTAGTAGGCGGGCAACGGCCTCGAATAGCCTAGCCGCGTCAGCTGTCCCGATGGCCTCTCCGGGATCATAGCCTCCCAGTGCTCCGCGGGCCTGCTGCACGAGCCGAACCGCTCTACGGGTAGAGGAGATAGCCTCGGCTATGCTCGCTACTTGGCCGCGTAGCAGTGCCTCTAGAGCTTTCTCTTCCGAGCCAAAGTATTCTACGAGTTTTTCGTAGATTCGCTCGCCGACGCCTGGTATGTCGCGTAGTCTTAGCCTTTGCTTATCCATTGTCTAGCTTCTCCTCCCCGAACTTCCCTACATTGTGTCCTTAGCATAGCCAGCTCTAATGATGCTGCCTAGACACCGTTTTTATAGCTGGGTAATTCTTGGAGCGGCTGGGTGAGATAAGTGGCCGTGCTTGAGCGCCTAGAAGAGGTTGCCAGGAGTCTAGAGGCAATTGCTAACCGGATAAGGGAGAGTGTCGGGCCTGCTGAGAGCCTTGCAGAGAGCCGAGCCAACACCGCTATATATTCCATATCCGAGGCCATAGAAGAGATCTCCATGTCGCTGCGCAAGCTAAAGTGTATAGCCGAGGCCAAGGGGGCTGAAGGCAGCGTGTTAGCAATATGCACTACATGGCGTGTATTCGAGCAGGACGGTGGCCTAGTAGCTGTCAGGGTGAAGCCTGAGACCGTTATATCATTCCGCGAGGGCAAGCTCGTGTTCCACCGCGGGAATGTGCGCATGGAGGTTGAGGGCCGCAGAGTCAAGCTGTGCAAGCTACATTACTGCAAGGAAGTAGACCCTACAAACCGGAAGCAGGTTATCGAGGAGCTGCCCCAGATATTCTACCTGCTAAGAGGAGTAACGAACAATGTACGCAAGACGCTAGATAGCACCAATGTCTGTGCTCGGAGGGAGGCACCAGCCTGCACCAGGATCTAGCCCCAGTAGAGGGCTGGATTACACGTACAAAGCACGTAATAGGGTTTGTAAAGGGGTGTTTCCACCCACTTCCTCTACTCTTCTTCACGCCGCGCGTTATTCATGGACGGAAAAGCTGGGGCTCTGGGCTCGCTTCTCTGCCCCGCGACGACTCTATCGTTGTACGCAGAGAGCACTGCCTTAGCGGTAGAGCCGCTGCTCTGCTCATACCCGGTAGAGCCGAGCTTGTATCGCCCCTAACTATCGTACCCAAGCTCCGTGCCTGCAACAGAAATCTATGCCGGAAAGCAAGGGATCTCGTAGACGCTATCATGGGGTATACTGACCTCGTTGGTGTAACAGGCGGGCTAGCCTATAACCCCTATAAAGCTAGCGACATAGACATAGTTGTTTACGGGGCCCATGCTGATCGAGTATACCAGCTACTTGTCAAGCTACGTAGGGAAGGCATTACGACTCCCTACCGTGGCGTCGGCCACAGCTGGAGTAGTAGCGATATAGAGCTTAACAGGGCTCTAAACAAAGAGCGAGTACTCATAGGATATATCAATGGATTTGAATATAACGTCAAGCTTGTTCCATGCACAAAGCCAGCACCATGCATACCCTTTAAGACGGTCAACACAAGGGTCAAGGTGAGGGGCGTCGTAAGGCACGTTTCACCATACACTGTGCCGGCTGTATATAAGCTGGAACTTTACAAGCCACTCACACTCGGCACGAAGAGCTATACCTGGGTATACCTATTTAGCCATCGCCTCCGCTACACTGAGATACTTGAAGGCATGGCAGTGGAGGCTAAAGGTGTACTTGAAGAATTCGAGGGCCTTGTAAGACTGGTGCCGGACCATTCTGGTTACGTAAAGCCCTTGTACCGCCCCTCGTCTAGCTAGTAAGCCGGCACACAGCCGCCATAATAGTTGCCGCGACGTGCTGGTTCTAGGTGTCTAGTGCCGTGAAGCCACGCGTATTCGTGACCAGGAGGCTTCCGGGTCCATGCTTTGAAAAGCTACTAGGGGAGTTTGACGCCGAGGTATGGCCAGAGTGGCAACACCCGCCATACGAGGTCTTACTCGAGAAGGCTAGGGAAGTAGATGGTATAGTATCCCTGCTAAGCGACAGGATAGACTGTAGACTTCTCACAGAGGGGGCCAAAAGCAACCTCCGTATAGTCTCGCAGTACGCTGTAGGCTACGACAATATAGATGTGGAGTGTGCTACGCGCAACGGCGTATACGTTACCAATACGCCAAGCGTCCTCACACAGGCTACAGCCGAGCTCACATGGGCTTTGATACTGGCTACTGCTAGGAGAATCGTTGAGGCCGACGCCTACGTTAGGAGCGGCAAATGGTACCGCAGCGGTACTGGCTGGCACCCAGAACTACTCCTCGGCATGGAGCTGGAGGGTAAGGTCCTCGGAATCATAGGGCTTGGCAGGATAGGCCGTGCCGTGGCACGTATCGGCGCCAAAGGGTTCGGGATGAAGGTGCTCTACTATAGTAGACACCGCGCCCCCGAGAGGGTGGAGAAGGAGCTAAACGCTACATACGTTCCACTCGACACGCTACTGCGCGAGTCGGACATAGTGAGTATACACACGCCCCTAACCCCGGAGACTAAGTATATGATAGGCGAGCGAGAACTACGCTTAATGAAGCCCACCGCTATCCTAGTGAACACGGCGAGAGGCGCCGTAGTAGACACCAACGCGCTGGTAAAAGCGCTAAAAGAGGGGTGGATAGCTGGTGCAGGGCTCGATGTCTTCGAGCAAGAACCTCTGCCACCAGATCATCCTCTCACCAAGCTGCCCAACGTGGTGCTAGCACCCCACATAGGGAGCGCCACGAAGGAGGCTAGAGAGAGAATGACATGCGCTGTTTTAGAGAACCTGCTAGCATTCAAGAGGGGGGAAGTACCGCCAAACCTAGTGAACCCCGAGGTCGTGGAAAAACGCAAACCTGGTTTCAGCTAGCCACGGCCCCATGCACTGTAACAAGCGCCAGGCAGCTGCTAGTACTTAAGATACCTTCTTTTCCTCCAGAGCCATTCTAGTATTAGAGGAGGCCACGAAGCTGCATAGCTTCGACAACACGCTTGACTGCTAGAGAGTATGCCGCGTCTCTCATACTGTGTTTTCCTGGCTCGAGCTTGCTGTGCCAGAACTCCCAGACAGCCAGCGTGATTCTAACCATCTTTTCCTCTAGCTTGCGGCGGGCTTCTTCTTCACTTATCCATCCACCGATGCGGTTGTCTACCCACTCTATATGACTCATTATAACTCCGCCCGCACTAGCAAGTATATCTGGTACTATTACGACACCTCTCTGTGAGAGATACTCATCGGCGGCAGCAGTTACTGGGCCGTTTGCACCCTCAACGATGAGCTTTGCCTTTATTCTCGGAGCGTTCTCCTCTGTTATCACGTATTCTATCGCTGCCGGTATTAGTATGTCCACATCTAGCTCCAGTAACTCCTCGTTAGTAATCCTCTTCTCTGCATTCTCGTAGTTTATAACTGATCCAGTCTTGCTCTTTACCTGTTTTACCTCGTCGGGGTTGAGGCCCTTTGAGCTGTATATGCCTCCACGGCTATCGCTGACTGCTACTACCGTAGCACCCATCTCGTGGAGGAACTTGGCGGCATAGTAGCCTACGTTGCCATACCCCTGTATCGCTACCGTTCTCCCCTCTACTCCTCCCCACATTTTCTTTGCAGCCTCTCTTGCCGCTACTGCTACGCCAAATCCTGTAGCTATTATCCTAGTCTCAAAGCCTCCTAGGAGCTTAGGCTTTCCCGTTATAACCCCGAGCTTGTTCTCCCCTGTTAGCCTATAGTACTCGTCCATCATCCATGCCATTATCTGTGGGCTAGTGTAGACATCTGGAGCGGGTATATCCGTGTCGGGACCAATGTACTTGTATATGCCCCGCATGTAGCCACGGGAGAGCTCCTCTAACTCTCTTTTCGAAAGCACATGCGGATCCACTTTGACGCCGCCCTTGCCCCCTCCGTAGGGCAGTTCCGCCAGAGCATTCTTCCACGTCATCATCATGCTAAGGGCTATTACCTCCTCCATGGTAACGGCGGGATGGAAGCGTATACCCCCCTTGTAGGGGCCTAGAGCACTGTTGTGCTGGCTCCTCCAGCCAATGAAAACTTTAACGCGACCATCGTCCATACGCACGGGGATCTTAACTTGTATCACGCGCTCCGGAAGCCTAAGTGCATTATAAACGTCCTCACTGTATCCGAGAAGCTCTACTGCACGGCGAAGAATCTTCTCAGCCTCAAGTAGGAGGCGCCGGGAGTCAGTGAAGGACATACCGGGCAGACCTCCTCCAATAATTGCATAGCTTGAGAGGCTAGGATTTAACACATCCGTTTAAGTCGACTAGTGGTATTGTGGAGGGTCTAGTTCGGCAACACGGTGTGCCGCCTTGAAGGAGAGGAAAAAGCAGGGCTGCATGACTGAGGGGGCAATAGTCATTATAGACCTAGACCGGTTTGGTGAAGTCGTGGAAGAGCGGGGATGGAGCGAGTATAGCCCTAATCCAGCTACAGGGTTGCTGACTAGCTTAGTAGAGATGTTTGTTAGGAAGTGGCAAGGCGTTGTCATCTATGGTCTTGACGAGGCCCGTGGGACAGAAGAAGTTGTTATAGAGATACCTCTTGTCGAGCCGGAGGAACTGATACAAGACCTTGAATATATAAAGCAAGAGCTGAACCGCTTAGGGGTAGGCGTGACCATAGTAGCTGTTAAGGGCTACGTGCTTGGCAGGCCTGCCAACGATAGGAGAGAGGCATACACGGCTACACCGTTTAGACGCTATGCCCTCTCTATACTGAGAAGGGCCAAGCGGCGCGGAGGCAACCAAGTAGTAATCGCGTAGGGCTACTTATGTGGCCAAACGTTCGATGTGCCGAGCTGTTCTGGGCTCATCTACGCCTCCTCCATAGTGGTTGTCATGCCAGTTACCGAACTCGGCGTGCGTTCTATGGATTTCATCTCTATTAGCGATCCTCTTGGTTGTACGGTATGCGCTGTAGTCTCTAACAGCATAGCAAGCTTAGCTTCAAGCTCATCTGGCGGTAGCTTGCTTAACACCTTGGCAGCCTCGTATAGCTTTATGAAGGGTCTGCTTGTCCCCTGGTATGTTCCTCCATTACTAGCAACTTCTAGCAATATCCATGCGTTGAATAGCGCACGTGCTTCAAAGCTAGAGACTAGGCTCTCATGCGTTATGTTAAGTAGATCTGCGGCTTTGCTTACGAACTTCCGGTAAGTGCCCATCTCGTCTTCACGCAGCGTTGCAGGACCGAAGCGTACTTTCTGTCCGCTTATATGGCGCTCACCGAGCCCCGGGACAATTATCTTGCCAAAGGCTGCCTTGTGGCGCCACGTCTGTGTATCGCCACTATCTACTCCGATTATCCTAAGTAGTGGAATAACGGCTGCAGAAGCAAGTCCGAGTGCGTGCAGCTTTCCCCGCCATAGTTTCCTCAAGAGGGTGAGGAATATCACTGCCTTGAGCCTCGAACTCTTTCCCGACCTCTGCATAAAATGTGGTATAAGGCCTCCTGCTGCAGCTATATAGGTATGCGGCTCGTAGCTACGGAGCTGTAGTCTTAGGGACTCTCCTACTGCCATATGGAATACTGGAATTAGTCTACCCTCTTCAACTAGGCTTCTTAGCGTATTCTTAAGCGACATAAAGCTTGATATTGTTCTGGCTATCTTCCTCGCACGCGTACTATTGTCGTCTAGAGGGCCGGGAGGATAGTCTAGACTTATGTAGTAGTCCGCATCTACCTCCTTGTAGACTTTGGCTATTTTATAGGTCCCCGGGTCGATGCCGCGCTTAAGAAACTGATAGCCGCCACTATCTATCCAGAGCTCTATGTCGTCATCTATGCCGAGGAGCTTGCGTAGGCCTCTCCCGCGTACCCGGCTAAGCCCCACCCTCAGTATGTCGTATGCATTTACCATTATTCCGGATACTGGGAGAATTGACCAGGGGTGAGGAACCGCGTTTATAGGCGTTCCTAGAATCAGCTTGAATCCGCCCATGGTGACGCGCCAAGTATTAGGTATTATCGGTCACAATGATAGACTAAAGGTATTATCCGGAGGAAGGACCATTACTATAATAAACTTGAGTTAAAGGACATAACTATAAGACTCTATTTAGAGCACTTAAGCTAGGGGATGAAGAGGCTCGAAAGGGCGGAGCCCGGCTATACAGCCGGGACACGGTGAAGAGCCGCGCAGCACCGACCCCTGCCTACAAGGTCTAAGGAAACCACATTATTCTCACGAAGTAGACGATATGGTAGGCATGTAACTTAGATAGTAGAAAAATGAGTAGAAAAATGTAGAGAAATAAGCAGGCTAAATTACGCTATCTCTGTACATAAGTATAAGAGGTATACCTTCCATACTTACTATCTTACTATACTTAACGTAAGGACTGCGGATGATGATGTTACGCACTCTTTGAGCCGTCCACCTCTGCGTGAAGTTATGGAGGCGATGAAATGGCCCGCCTCACTGACACTTGATGTTACATTCATAAATAGCTTTACCGCATGACACTTTGATTCTCATTACGCCTCCATCGCCATACTCTATATCTAGCTGCACAGCTCCACAGCCAGGCCTCTTAGCTATTAGTACTGTGCCTAGTTCTTTATGCCTTTGCTCCTCGACTACTACATTGTCGAGCCCAAGCCCGCTGTACACAGCATACAAATCCATAGCAATGAGCCGCAGCACACGTAATAGACTAGGCGTGGTTTTCCTACACACATTTAGCCCTATTGACTTGCAAGATAGCCTCACGATAGTCTCTATGGGCGAGTCATACGCGTCTATGACGCTTGCACTGCCAATAGGGGCCTTACAGAACTCATTAGATACCTTTATGCTGGTTATCTGTACCACTACATCAACACCCTACCTCGGCTCGTAGTAGAATCTAGGCTTTAATCCTAGAAGCTGTAGTCTACGCTTTGCAGGCGGAT
Source organism: Pyrodictium delaneyi (assembly GCA_015661645.1). Taxonomy (GTDB): domain Archaea; phylum Thermoproteota; class Thermoprotei_A; order Sulfolobales; family Pyrodictiaceae; genus Pyrodictium; species Pyrodictium delaneyi_A. The sequence continues at coordinate 1,043 of DQVR01000056.1, read as the reverse complement.
ATAGCACTAAAGGCTCTACTTCTATACTTTCCAGTAAACCAGGTCCTGCGGCGTCCGCGAGACTTTCAAGCAGCCGTGCCCAGCATGACTCGTCTCCAAAGGCAGCAAATATCGCTACATGGAACGATACGCCGTAATCAGCCAGGTGTTTTACGGCACGGATAGGATACCCGTAGAAGTCGGGACTAGCACCAGTCAATCTTGTGAAGAGTTCGGGGCTACAAGCTTTTATCGATACACGTACGTGCAACCTACGGAACTTTGAAAGCGCTCTGGCATACTCACGCCTAGCCCCTATGAGTATACCATTAGTTTCGAGAATGAATATGCGGGTACTATTTTGCTCGAAGAGCTCTATGAGTCTCTGGAGGTGATTGAATCCTATCGTGGGTTCTCCTCCAGACAATCTTACGTACTTATAGCCCCTCATTCCGGCTATGCTATCTAGTCTTCGATATGCCTCTTCCGGCGCTACAAGGAAGCCTAGCCGTAGATCGTCTCTAGGCCGTCCTGTCCAGCAGAATGCACAACGAAGATTACAACCTACGACGTCTCCTACTGCGCTTCCGCCGTAGAACCTGCTTCCTCTAAACCTGTAGTATTTGCGCTTACTACCAGATACAACCCTTTGCTCTATCGTTTCGGCTAGCCTAATCGGGTCAAAACCCTTTATACGCGAATCCCCACTCACTAGACCTACCTCCATCACAGTATCGTATCCTGTAGCCTGTTCTCCCTCTTGTCGGGAACCAGCTACTCATATATACCAAGCTCTAGGCTATTCACACCATTCCTACACAGATGAGTGAAAGAACCCCGGCTGAGCCTCCTGCGAAACTCCACTATACTTAGAGGGAGGGATGAAGAGGTCCTATCCTTACTGACACATAGCCACTCCATAGTAGCAACATTCTACTCCGCTTCACTACCCTGCTCGTAGAATACTAGGTTGAAACTCTTCTCGGGGACATTAAATAGCTTGGATAGTACTGCACAGGGAGCGGCAAAGAGGAACAACACTGGTGCACGAGGAGGATTGTTAT
>DQVR01000053.1 GCA_015661645.1 Pyrodictium delaneyi | reverse complement strand
GGTTAGTGCGTGTAGGAGATTGAAATGTGTAACGCTGGTGTACTCCTCGTTGAGTGGAAGTGATAAAGACGTGCTCGATTCGCTAGGAAGTGCTGGAATAGCTGTGAGGAAAAAACACCTCCATGTATTCTTTGAGGATATATTGGTGGTGTATGGTTGCAGAGAGGAGGAACGAGGATAAGGCTAGTACTTGTGGGCACTGAGGGTGAGATAAACTTAGGCTTCATAGCAAGGCTGGCAGCCAACTTTCGGGTAGATGAGTTCTATCTTGTTGATCCTAAGGTTAGCCCAGTTAGCGAGGAGGCTAGGCGGTTTGCCGCTAATGGGGCCTATATGCTGGAGAGGATAAGCGTAGTAGAGAGTATTGACGAAGCGCTTGCCGGGGTTGGCATAGCAGCTTGCACTAGCGCGAGGATTGGGCAACGCAGCGATGTGCTTCGCCACGCGGTTTCTGTTAGAGAGTTTGCAACAGAGCTAGCTCCTCGGTACGATAGCGTAGCAGTAGTCTTCGGGCGGGAGAGTGTTGGCCTCACTAGAGAAGAGTTGTCGAAATGCCACGTGCTGGTGCATGTACCCACTAATCCGGAGTACCCGGTACTTAACCTAAGCCATGCAGTGGCCATAGTGCTCTACGAGCTCTGGATGGCTCTACGGTTCGAAGGCAGGATACACGAGCAAGCAGACAGTGAAAGTCTTGCTCGTGTATACAGGCTCCTCCGCGGCGTTGCAGAAGAGCTTATTGACCGGGAGAGACTTCCGGCCGTGGACGTGGCTATAAAGCACCTCTTGTGGAAGTCTCGAATGACTCGAGGCGAGGCGTCAGCATTATACCAGTTTGCGAAGAAGCTCCGTCGCTTAGTGGAGGAGTGCAGGGGCAGTGACGCGCAAGACAGTCATACTGACGACTAACCCTGGCATAGAGGACATCGTGGTATGGGAGGCCGAGGCTAAGCTCGGTGCCGAAGCCCTTGAGGTGCGTAGTGGTCATGGCCGTGTATTAGTATCTGTAGACGAGAAGAAGATACACCTAATAGAACAGCTAAGATCTATACACAGAGCTAAGCTGCTTCTCGCCCGTAACGGAATATGTGGCTCCAGGGACTGTCTTAGGAAGGCCTATGAGGTTGTAGCTGCTAGCGGTGTAGAAAAGTACGTGACACCCTACACAAGCTTCGCTGTGAGAGCCGAGCGTGTAGGAGAACATGATTTCTCCTCGCTAGAGGTGGCACGTGTCGCAGGGGACGCTGTTATAGACGCAGTACGCCGAGCCTATGGCGAGCGTCCACCAGTAGACTTAGACTATCCCGCAGTAGTAGTGTCGGTAGACGTCATACACAATGAGATATACGTGTCTATAGAACTCGGCGGTGAGATGTCGTGGCACCGGAGAGGCTACCGGATATACGACCATCCTGCAGCCCTTAAACCGACATTAGCCTATGCTATGATACTCATGTCAGGTGTTGTTGACGGCGACACGCTGATGGACCCTATGTGTGGCGGTGGCACAGTCGCAATAGAGGCTGCTATGCTTCTAGAGCACTCTAGGATGATCTGTATGGATCGAAGCCGCAGGCATATAGCCGGGGCAAGGCTTAACGCGAGGGCAGCGCTCGTAGAGGACCGCATAAGATTTATAGTGGGTGATGCAACCCGCCTAAGCAGTTACGTAGAAGATGTAGACGTAGTTGTGTCTAATCCACCTTACGGTATACGCATGGGCAGTCCACGTGAAGTTAGGCGAGTGTACCGCGAATTCCTACGTGAAGCAGTAAACGTAGTCAAGAAGAGCATAGTACTAATAGCTACGGAGCACAGGACTGTGAGACATGCGCTCGAGGAGCACGGGTGGCGCATAACTCATGCCCGCAAAGTAGCCCATGGAAACCTCTACCCCTACATAGTCGTCGCAAAGCCAGGATAGAGGTCAGTCTGCCGCCGGTGTCGAGCCCCGGCCAGAGAAGCCTTCATAACCAGGCGGTTTATGCCGAGTCTAAACCCGGTGCTACCGGTATGCCGCAGAAGCCTGCACGGTGCTACACCAAGCGCCGTTCAAAGGCGTTCTCCGGCCCAGCTTACACGAGGAGGGAGTACATACACGGTGTGCCGCCGCCAAAGATCCAGAAGTTCACAATGGGCAACCCCCACGGTGACTACGACTACATACTTGAAGTCTACGTCGAGGAGCGCGGCCAGATACGCCACAATGCACTAGAGGCAGCGCGTGTAATGGTTCACAAGTACCTCTCAACCACCATAGGCGACCAGAACTACTTGTTCAGAGTAAGAGTCTATCCACACCATGTGCTTCGTGAGAACAAGATGATGGCTTTCGCGGGTGCTGACCGTCTACAGGAGGGTATGAGGCAGGCGTTCGGTAAACCCGTAGGCACAGCGGCAAGGGTCTACCCAGGCCAGGCAGTGCTAGAGGTACGCGTCCGCAAGGAGCACCTAGAGCATGCCAAGGAAGGCCTGCGCCGGGGAGCTGCGAAGCTGCCGCTGCCAACACGCATACGCATAATCCCCATAAAGAAGTAGAGAAGCGCTGGCTCCGAGCAGGCCCTTAGCTTGTTCAACCCTCTTCTTGTATCTATGCAGCTCTATCTCCACGTTTCCCCGCAGCTTTGGCACTAGTTCCTAACAAACTATCAGATAGCATGTTGTGTCATGTATGGCTGCTTTGTTCGGCATAACTGTGTCTGGCTAGAGAGTGTCCATGCTACTGTCAGTGGTGAGTTGATGCTGCGGTGTATAGGTAGCTAGGGCGGGGGCTGGCCAATATTAGCTATTACGTAGGAGCTGTATCGTAGGGCCTCTGTAGGTCACAGCGTGGTGCCTTAGATGGGGTGTAGCAAGCGTCTTGGGCGTATCGTGTAAAGGCTGCTGCAAGATAATTGACGACTATATGTTTGATTTCAGCAAGGTAGTTAAGGTAATCAAAACTAGGAAGCCAAGAGCAGTAGTACTAGAAGCACCGCAGGGAATGGTACGGCTTCTTGAACGTTTAGCAGAATTCCTCGCAGAGGAGTGTCTAGCCGGAGAAGACATAGAGGTATATATAAGGCTTGAACCATCTTTTGGCTCTTGTAGCGTGTCTTTCGACGTGTTAGACACTATGGGTGATGATATTATACTAGTCCACATAGGGCATGGGGAGTATAGTTACCCACTGTGCAGGAGAGGTATGTGTGTATACGAAATCCCAGATAATATATACATTGCTGAGGGAGAGTATCTTGGCGGTAACGCGGAAGCACTAACTAATAAGGTTATAAAAGTCTTCGAGGCTAATGGCTGGTCCAATACAGCAATAGGGTACTCCATACAACATAAGCGTCTAGCAAATACGGTGGCAAATCTACTCTCGGAGAATGGTATAAGCGTTATAGCTACCAGCAACGTAATTGGGTGCAACTACTATAGCCTAGCCAAGCTTAGGGATAAGATTGATGCCTACCTAGTGATAGCTGGAGGATACTTTCATGCGCTGGGCCTCGGTCTTGCCCTATCCGGATCTGCTCCCATTCTGCGTATAGATCCCTATACAAGCAGTGTCGAGGATATAGCAGGGCTAGTTGCTAAGACATTGGCGAAACGCTATTGGTTAATGCAGCAAGCCGTTAACGCGTCGAGAATAGGTATAGTAGTAGGGCTTCTTGCAGGCCAGTATAGGCCATGGATAGCCCAATATCTAGCTCAGCTTGCAAATAGACGTGGAGTAAGATACAGGTTTATACTAGCACGCTACGTAACAAGAGAGTACCTTGACAACTTTTCGCCAGACGACTATGACGCCTACGTGATGGTATCGTGTCCGAGACTAGCAATAGAGGACTTCTCTGACTATTGGAAACCAGTGCTTACGCCAGCAGAAGCTCGTATAGTGCTAAGTGATAGTATAGCTGGGCAACAGTATACTTTTCCTTGGTGAGGGTACCCGGGCGTGCGACAGGTAAAGGTATCAAGGCTCATAATGGTGCTAGAGCAGCTGGTTCCTCGTTTGGCCAGCCCTAAGCGTGAGTATGAGCAATATCGTACACCTCCTGAGATAGCAGTCGATATTGCGCTGTGTATCGCTAGACATCCTTGCAGCTTGGTAATAGATCTAGGCTCGGGTACCGGTATGCTAAGCTATGCTGTTCATATTGTCACTGGCTGTTACGCTGTCGGCGTAGAGATAGACGAGGAAGCAGCCCAGCTGGCTAGAGGTTCTAGGCTCTATACAGAGAGTATAGTAGATTTCATAGTAGCAGATGTAGCTCATCTACCTATTCGGCAGTTGGGGGATGTATGTATAGTCCAGAATCCTCCATTCGGAGTATCGAGGCGTAGAGCTGATAGGGCATTCATAAATGCTGGAATAGGCGTAGGAGCGCATACTATATGTAGCCTCCACTATGCAGGCCAGGGTGTAAAGAGGTACCTCGCCCGCATCCTAGGACAGGCAGGCTACTGTATAGACTTCATCAAAGTGTATAAGTTCCCGCTGCCAGCCATGTATAGTGACCACGTTAAGAGAATACATTACATACCCGTGCTACTCTTGAAGGCCTGGAGAGTGGAAAGAGGGCAGAGCCACGATGCTGAGGAGTGTCGAGGAACTAGTAGGGCGTAGAGTCTTCCCGGGTGAGCCGCTGTGCACTGTAGAAGAGTTCATGCCAGGCGAAGGCGTCTATGTTGACGATGGGTACATACGTGCGGCACGGTTCGGCCAGGTGGAGGTAGACCTCGTAGCCCGTAGGATTAGTGTAAAACCAGTATCAATGAAGCCTAGGCTTCCCAAGCGTAATAGTATCGTGTACGGGGCAGTCTATGCGATACCACGCGACGAGCTAGCACTAGTTAAGATATTTGCAGATGAGCGTATGATCCCATATAATGGCTCCTTTAGCGGGGTTCTACATATTCTCCAGGTGGTGGATGCTCCTGGCGGTAAAAGCATGTACGACTTTGTAAGGCCTGGCGACTTTATCCGCGCGACTGTGCTATCGTCGTCGCCTCCCTACATGCTCTCGATAAAGAAGTCCCAGGATGGCGTGATACTAGCGTACTGTTCGGTTTGCGGCGCGCCTTTATACCGCGTACCCGGTAGTCCCCGCTTAACGTGCATGCGATGTGGTAATGAGGAACAGAGAAGAGTATCACCACTATACATACTATCCTCGCGCCGTAGAAGAAGGTAGTATGTAGACGGGGGCTAGCGCCTAGCTGTTGTCCACCGGCCTACCGTCTTAGGCATGATAGGGGATGATTATTGGGTGTAGTTAAGAGGAAGCTCTATGTTGCAAATGCGCCGCCTGGTATACCGGCGGAAAAGGTGTATGAAAAGATAGGTAGTGCTATTCGCAGCAGCTATGCTGAGGTAAGTATACGTGAAGGCAAGATATACATAGAAATAGTGGGCACCGACTACGAGATAAAAGATAGCTGGTACCGTATACGCCAGGCCCTAGCCGATCTCTGGGAACTGTATCGGCTAAGAACGAGGAGGGAAGCCTCAATAGAAGCGATAGTGAAGGAAGCGGGTAGAACGTTTCCGCCAGAATCCCTTGTATACGCGTTAACGCTTCGCGGCTATGATGCGAGACTGAGTGAAGACAAGTCTACAATATACACGGATGCTCCTCCGGAAGAAGTGATAGCGTTGGCAAGGAAAATAGCAGAGATAGTAGACCGCCTCCGTTTCCGCGTGAAGGGCACAGCAGCTAAGCGTATGATAGCAGCTCTTGCATCCGGGCTTAATGTAGACCCTGACACTGTGATAGAGTATGGTCTACGTTCTAGAGTCCTAGAGGAAACCGAGGGGGGTGTGGTGCTCCGCGAAGAGTGGAGACGCGGTCTGAGAAAGATAGCAGTCATTCTTAAGGGGGTTCAGCTTCCAGGCTAGAGCCCTGGGGGTAGGGTATAATTTGACAGGGAAAGTAAAGCTTCTGAAGCGTGAAGGAAGTACTATAGAGATAGAGCTTGTAGGAGAGGACCACACCATAGCTAACTTGATAGCCAAGTATGCTATAAGGAAGTCAGGTGTTGTCTACTCGTCTTATATAATATCACATCCGCTTATAGGTAACCCTGTAATAGTGTTGTCTACTGATGGTAGTAGAGACCCTCTAGATGTCATTGAGGAAGTATTGCGCGACATTATAAAGGATGCTAGTGAGTTCCAGCAAGCGTTTGAGGAGGCTCTAAGGAATAATGGTGAGTGTAAAGCGTGAGGCCCGTTTTCTATATGTCTACAAGTGTCCAAGCAGTCTCTTGGTGGCCGTAATTCTCAGAAGCCAAAGCCGTATAGAAGCCCTATTCACGGACAAGTCGTTAGACAATATCGTCCAGTGTATTAAGGCTAGTAGCTTCTTCGAGGAACTTCGTGCAGCATGGCCGGCTACGGTGGCTAGAGAGTTTGGTCTAAGAGTGTTCAGCCTGAGAGAATATGCTCCTGCGTGTCTTACCTGCATCGAGAGTCTCCTAGAACGTCTTTGCCGCGAAGATGCTTTAATGCTGGCAGGCAATGCCAAGCAGCATTGCAGATAGTGTAGAAAAACCTGTAAGAGTGGAACATAACCTACCACTGCGAGTTGGCTCAAAAGCACTACCGGCTCAAGGCGTACGGTAACAGTCATAGATAGTAGAGGGTGATCAAGTAAATGAGGTTCTGCCCCCGCTGTGGGAGTCTAATGATTATGCGCAGTATTGACGGAAAAATGACGTGGGTCTGTCCCAGCTGTGGACATAGAGAGGTCGCAGAGAGCGGCTCTCCTGCGCTCTCTATACTGCGGCAGCAAATAAGGCATAGCGAGAAGGAGCGAATAATAGTGGTCAACGATCAGAAGAAGCTGGAAACGCTGCCTAAAACTAGGGCTATATGCCCCAAGTGCGGCTATCATGAGGCCTACTACTGGGTGGTCCAGACACGCAGAGCCGATGAGCCACCAACAAGGTTCTTCAAGTGTGCCCGCTGCGGGCACGTGTGGAGAGAGTATGACTAGCAGTGCATGCATGGTGGATGAAAGCTACGTAGAGTATTTCGTGAGGCTGTTTAGTAAGCTATATGAGGACGTGTTTGAGGCATATAACCGTACTCCCGACTTTATTGCAGCAAAGCCCTATATTGAAAGAGCACTAAGACTTGTCCAATCTGGTCTCTCCACGGCAAAGGAACTACTTAGTGAATGCAGAGGGCAGAAACGTTCAGGAGGGGCCGGACCCTAATTTTACCCCTTAAACGGTCTATAGTGTGTGCTTGGATAGTAGGAGGAAGGGAAGACAGTCTATAGCGATAATGAGGTGATACTTAGTTGAAGATGGTGTTCTTCGATGCACGTGTATGGCGATACCTTATCTCGGCAATATCCAAGGTCATAGAGGAGGGCGTGTTCATAGTTGACCCTGACGAGGGTCTAACATTTAGGGCCATGGATCCCTCTCACGTGATAATGCTTGATATGAAGTTTCCAAGAGACTCCTTTGAGGAATTCGACGTAGAGCAGCGTGTAGAGCTTGGCGTCAACTTGGAGGATGTAGCTAAGGTGTTGCGCCGGGCCGGTAAGGAGGATCGTCTCGAAATATCAGCCGACGAGAACTCTATCTCGTTCACGTTTATAGGCAAGGGCTACCGGAGATTCACGTTACCTCTTCTCGATATAACTACTGAGCAGCTCCCAGAGCCTCAGCTCGAGTTCAAAGCACGCGTTAAGGTTATGAGTGATGTCTACCGTGACACTATAAAGGATGTTGAGCTTATAGGCGATGTTATACGGTTTGTAGCGGGTAGTGAGGAGTTCAAAGTATTGTCAACAAGCGAGCTAGGCGAGGCAGAGATAATATATACACGCGAAAGTGGTAGCCTTATAGAACTAGAGGTTGAGGACACGCAGCAGGCAAGTTACACACTCGAATACTTCAGCGACCTATCCGGCGCTTCACGTGTAGCAGACATGATAACTATACAGTTTAGTACGGACATGCCCGCACTCGTGGAGCATGAGCTTCCGCAGGGAGCCAGATTCAGCTTCCTCATAGCGCCGAGGGTAGAGTAGCCAATGCCAAGCAGCCGTGGTATACAGAGCCGTGTAATGAGGACCAGAAGGTTCCTTGAAAGACTTACCCGTGAGTACTACGAGAAGCACGAGCCTAGTGTGCCCCCCGACTTCATGCTAAGGGAGTTTGCTGCACAGACGTGGACCGGCAGAAGCTATATGCGCCATCTATCTTTTCACAGTGTCACCGAGATCAAGAAGTTTCTCGTAGAGAAGGCGCCTAGGCATTTCTACTACTCTTCTGCGCGCTACGACCAGCCAGGAATAGATGATATGGATGCCAAGGGCTGGCGCTCAGCAGACCTAGTATTCGATATAGACGCCGACCACCTACCAGAATGCTCCGGGATGGTTATCGAGGTTGACACGCCGGTAGGCGAGAAGGCATCGTTCATTGATGAGAAGTGTATAAAGTTTGCGGCACTAAGGTGCATTGTGCTATGGGACATACTAGTCGAGGAACTTGGCATTGAGGAAAAGCGGCTTGCAATAGAGTTCTCAGGGCACCGTGGGTTTCATGTAACCGCTTATCTCCAGGACACTGATGAACTTGCTAGAGCAGGGCCCGACGTTAGACGCGAACTAGTCAACTACATAAAGGCAATAGGGCTATCGGAAGACGTGCTAGAGCCTTGGCGTACACTAAGCCTAAGGAGAGGTAAGCCATCACCGCTGCCACCGAGCATAGGCCTGGCGGGGGCACGGGGAAGGCTAGCCCGCATAATGTACAGGCTAGCTGAGGCTGCTGGGCACCACGATCTGGCACGGCTTCTTACTAGCCGCGAGCCTATAAGCTATGAGGAGTATCAGCAACTCTTTGCAGACCTGGAGGCTAAGGCCCGCGAACTCTTAGGTGTGGAGATCGATGAACAAGTCACTGTGGACACTCGTAGATTAATTAGAGCACCCTGGAGTATTAACGGTAAGACCGGGCTTCCAGTAATCCCCCTAGAGCTAGAAAAGGTCTACGAGTTCTCTATATCCGAGCAGGTGTCGCCGTTTGTGAACTATGATCCCATACGCGTAGAGGTTGTAGCCGACCTGCCTACTAGCGTAACAGTGCTTGGCAACCGCATAAGACTGCGTAGGGGCGATAAACCTAGGCTCCCGGCGCCGGTAGCTGTATATCTGCTCTCTAAGGGTGTAGCCATAGTTGTCTAGGAGTGTGGCAGAGGATGACGACTAGCGACGAGTATGGGTTATCCATGCTCCTAGATGTGCTGAAGAAGGTTCTAGAGACGGGACGTCTGGAAGAGATACTCAACAACGGTGTCAGGTTCCATAGGTATTTGTCGCAGACAATGCTGGACCGCAGCACCTTGAAGAAGGAAGCGGTTGTGGCCCGTTACCTAGACATGATAGGTGAAGTGAAACGTCTGATAAGGGACGTTGTTGTAGAAGCCTCCGATGCAGGTATAGCCGAAGCGGAGCTGTATTCGAGACTCGTTGTGGGAGAGTTAGTGTATGGTAGTGCATGCATGCCGGTGGTGTTGAAACGGCATCTAGGGCTGCGTGGTGGTGTGGCAGGGCCTGGTGCAGTTGTCTGTGTAGAGCCAGAGAAAGCCACTAAGCTCGTGCTAGCCGATATAGCGGAGCCCGTTGAGTCCGGGATAAAACTTGGGAGTACAGCTGGATGACATAGGGTCTCCAGGGCTGTGAAGAGCATTTAAGCTAGGAAGCCCGGGGACTTCTCCGGGTATTCCCCCGGTAGGAGTGGCGGTGCGGCGTCATGAGGGTGCCAAAGGTCATCAATACCTATTGTCCGCGGTGTAAGACGCATACACCGCACTCGGTGGCCATATACAAGCACGGTAAGCGGCGCAGCCTGGCTGAGGGTGAGCGCAGATACCGCAGGAAGCAGGAAGGCTATGGCAGCAAAAGGAAGCCTGAACAGAAGCGTTTTGCAAAGGTAACCAAGAAGGTCGTGTTGAAGATCAAGTGCCAGAAGTGTGGCTACATACTCCACCGTAGAGGTATCAGACTGAAGAAAGTCGAGCTCGTGGAGGTGAGGTAACGTATGGTGAAGAAGCTGAAGATACTAGTCCCCCAGCCTCGGAGCAGGTTCCTCCTAGTACGCTGTCCGGTCTGTGGCAACGAGCAGGTAGTATTCAGTCATGCAACGTTTCCAAGCCGCTGCCTTGTCTGTGGTGCCCAGCTGGTAGAGCCAACCGGCGGCAAGGCCAAGATAACCGGCCAGGTAGTACGCGTACTAGGCTAGCCTCTGACACGTTTTTGGCTGCAGACAACCAAAGCCGTGGCTAGGCCTCAGCATGTAGGTCTGGTTTCACAGCTTATCCGCGGCTTCTTGGGCCAGCGGCCGCTTCTCGTAGCTATAAATTGGGCTAAGCCTGCTTGGACTGTATACCGGGTTGTAGCCAAAGGAGCTAGGACAACTGGAGGCGAGCCGTGATGCCCATAAAGAGGAAGGAGCTACCCGACGTCGGCGAGCTCGTGGTTGCAACCGTACGCGAGGTCTACGACTATGGTGCCTACCTCAACCTAGACGAGTATGGAGGACTCGAAGCATACCTACCTTGGAGCGAAGTTGCCTCGCGCTGGGTTCGCAGCATCCATGATGTCGTGAAGCCCGGCCAGAAGATAGTAGTCAAGGTTATCAGGGTTAACCGGAGGCGTAAGCAGGTAGACGTATCGTTGAAGCGTGTAAACGACAACGAGCGCCGCCGTAAGATGATGGAGTGGAAGAGGGCACAGAAGGCCGAGAAGATACTAGAGATAGTGGCTCAAAAGCTTGGAAAGACGCTAGAGCAAGCATACGAGGAGGTCGGCTGGCGGCTAGAAGAGGCCTATGGAGAACTCATGGCTGCTTTCGAAGAAGCTGCTATCCGCGGCGAGGATGTACTTAGAGAGGCTGGTGTTCCGGAGGACTGGATAAGCCCGCTTTTAGAGGAGATAAGGCGCCACGTGGAGGTCAAGAGGGTAAAGATAGGTGGCACTATAATGGCTAGAAGCTTTGCAGGCGACGGTGTTGAGCGCATAAAAGACGTCCTACTAAGCGTGAAGGAGGCAATACTAGAGAGTTCTAAGGATATCAAGGTAAGACTGTATACCATTGGCGCGCCGCGCTACAAACTAGAGCTAGACGCGTACGACTATAAGACACTAGAGAAAGCGCTCGAAAAAGGGCTTAAACTGGGCGAGGCAAGGGCCAAGGAGCTTGGCGTTATATTTAGCTTTACTAGGGAGAAACGCTAGCCTCTGCAAGCCTCTCTTGTCCAACTGTACAGAGTACGCGTCGCTGGTAAGGGCGGTGTGCTATGCGCTGGCTCATGAGGCGGTGTATTGTATGTGGTAGGTACACGCTTAGGCGTGATAAATGTCCCCTATGCGGTGGTAGCGTGGCTGTGCCGCATCCGCCGCGGTTCTCGCCGGAAGACAAGTATGTGGCCTACCGCTACAAGATGAAGATGCTAGCAGGCATGATAAATACAAGCGAGAATGCAGCTAGTACGCGGTAGCCAGTATGTTGGAGCAGCTTTCCTAGCTCACCATGGCACCGGTTTTAGTCTTAGCTTGTTAGCGGCTATGTTCGTTAGGCGGTGTAGAGCTAGAACCAGTGGCGCCATGAGCACAGCTGTATATGGGTGCACTACTATACCGACAGCGTAAAGCAGCAGTAGTGCTCCAGCATAGAAGTCGAGCTGGTCAAGTAGTGGTGCGGGTGCACCACGTTCTAACCCTATTCTCCGCTTTACAAAGGCAGCGAGCATATCCCCCAGAAGGGCGCCTATAGCTGCAGCTATACCGCCCTTTAGTATCGTTAGCGAGCATGTCATGGATGCCAGAAATGTAGCGAATATTGAGCCATAGAGAGCTCCTATGGCTAAGCCCTCCCATGTCTTCCCCGGGCCTAGGATAGGCCTGCCGTCAAGGAACTTCCGTCCTCTATCTATCGGTGTTCCGCCGTAGCTCAGTAGAACAGGAGAACCGTTAGCTATAAGCGCTGGTAATAGTACCAGGATGGTATGAAAGGGGTCTAGCAGTTCAACCACTCTATGCCCCCCTCTCCTATGCGGAACTCAAGCTCTAGAGCATCCGGTTTTTCTACGCTTAACCTTCTATGCCCTGGCGAGATGTAGTCAAGCCTTATAATGTTATGAGACCACATAGTTAAGCCCTTAACAGCGACAGGCTCGTAAGAGTCATCAACACTGTGTACCTGTGCAGTCTCCACCACGGGGACGCCATAGTCTTCGCTTAGCTTGTAGAGCGCTGCGCTTAGCAATAGTGTAACATCATATGCCTTCTGGGCGTCAAGCCTCACGAACGCGTTCACGCTGTCAACGACTACTATGTCGTAGAGGGCCAGGCTCTTGTGTGCTAGCAGCTCTAGGAAGTCTGTATGCCATAAAGCCTCATACACATTAATTCTGCTAGTATCTATCCTCATCTGCTCGGCGCGGTGTATGAACTCTAGCCCCTCGGTGGGCACGAAAAGGCACTTTGAACTGCAATAATCTTTGATAAATTCTAGTGCCAGTGTGGTTTTGCCTACGCCTGCAGCTCCATACACTAGTACAACGCCAGGCCAGGCTAGCACCTCGGCTAATCGGCGACAGATAGGCAAATATCCTCCCCGAGACGCTGGACCCGGACCACGGGTTGAGGCAGGTCCCAGCAGAAGCCTTGAGACAGCACATAGTTATATGGACTAGCCAGCCCAGGCTAGCAGGTGCGCTAGTAGAGCTAGCCAGGCTCATGGGTATAAGCTACACTATACCCCATGGGCGGGTAACGTGTAGCGGCAACATGTTAGTTGTGGCTGATCCCTCCACAATAGAAAGCGTAAAGGAATCATGTGATAGGACGCTAGTTATAGACACGCATACTGGTAGCCTAATAACACATTTACTAGACGTGGTCAAGGCTATCAGAGGGCGTGTCTATGAGGCTATAGTGGGTATTGATGTAGGGTTCTCAAGGCTTGCTTACGTAGTGCTTTCCGCGGGGGCAGTAATCTATAGTGGGTTTGAGCCGCTGGACTCGCAGCAGCTGATAAGCTCAATATGTATTGCGTCGAAAAGACACCCAGAACTAACAGTGGCCATAGGCTCGTCGCCGGCAATTCTCGACCGTGCTCTGGGGATAATGGAAATGCTTGAGGTGTGTAATACTAGGGTGTATCTTGTGGACGAGTATAGGTCCAATAGAACACCGCTGCTGGGTATCAAAGGTATTGAAAGGTTGGGTAGTGATGACCTCCATGCGGCTGCAGCTATAGCGCTTCGTGTTTACATGAACGGGCATCGTAGGCGGGGCCAGCACTAAGTTGCATGTTGTGCAGCGGTGGGGGCAAGAGAGTATGCGGGTACATCTCATCCTGGAGCCCGGACAAATTGTGAGGGTTGAAGGGCCGCTAAAGGCGCGTGTGGTCTACGGCCAGGTAATGGTTCTTGGCGCGGTATTCAACACTGGAGACGAGTTCGAAGTACATAGGTACCGTAGTTATGCTGTGAAAGCGCTGGTAGAGTCGCGTATAGAAATGAATTTAGTCTACGGGGGTTCTATAGAGAGGCCGTCACCGGGCGAAGAGGTCGTAGACACATGGGTGAGGAGCGTAGACGATGCCCTCCGTAGAGGCTGTAGAACGTTCATAGTGCTAGGGCCCGTGGATGCTGGTAAGTCGAGCGTGTCAGCCCTAATAGCTAATCGGGCAATCCTCAGAGGACTGCGGGCTGGCGTAGTAGACGCTGATGTGGGTCAAGCTGATGTGGGTCCGCCAGCCTGTATCTCGGCAGCAGAAGTAAGAAAGCCTATACTCTGGCTACGGGAGCTACGTGTAGAGTACATGAGGTTCGTTGGTAGTATTACGCCCCAGCGCGCGGAGCGAAGGATAGTAGCTGGTGTCGTCGAGCTTGTTATGAAGCTGCGTAGTGCAGGAGTAGACGTCGTGGTTATTGATACCGATGGATGGGTGCAAGGGCTAAACTCCGTCGAGTATAAGGCGGAAATAGCTAGGTATATTTCGGCCGACATGGTGTATGTAGTAGGGGATGAGAAACTCTACCACATGGTCGAGGGCATGTTCGCCGGACAGAGGTGCGGTCTAGCCTATCTTCCGAGCCCGGCGGCCCGAAGAGAGAGGAACCGCGAAGAACGCAGAGGTCTGCGCAGCCAGGCTTACCGCAGATACCTGGACCTTCTATACGAGAGGGATATAGAGCTAGATAAGATATCCGTCTATGGAAGCTGTTTCTTCTCCGGAGCTAGGCTCCCAGAAGATCATGTAAGAACGCTACAGCAGCTTCTCCGCGTACCCGTGTTGGCGGCGAGCGAGACCTATGATACACTATACGTAGTAACAATCGGTCAGCCGGACCCCGCAAGCCTGGAGAAAGCGTCATCCATGTACCAGAAACAGGTATATATTCTAGACAAGAATCTCGCGGAGAACGCGCTAGTGTCTATTATAGGTCCTGAGGGCGAGGAAAAAGCCCTAGGCATACTACGCGACATAGATCTTAAGAGAATGATTGCAAAGATAGCAACTCCTTACACTGGAGAAGTTAAGGGATTAGTACTCGGCGGCATAAGGCTCAACGAGGACTACGAGGAAGCAGGGAGGCCCCTAAGATGCGTAATATAGAAGCTTCTGTCGAGAACTACTTAGAGATGGTCCGAGACCAGGGAGCCAGTATAATAAGCGCCGCTAGCACTCTCGACATTTACTACGAGGCTGCGCGGTTTATAAAGCAGTATGATGGCTCTAGTATAGTGAAGTATATGGTAAAGGGGTTTCACTGGCCATTCATATCAAACCTCATAGCCAACCGCGAGACGCTATACAGAGCGCTCGGCGCTAAAGACGATAGGGAAGCTTACACCGTATTATCCAAGGCGAGTTCCTCGCCTCGACAAAAATTCGAAGAGCGTGCATTTAGCAGGTACTTCGAGCATGTGGGGGAAGAACTCTCACTCTTACCAGCTCTACGCTTTTATGATAGAGATGGAGGACGCTATATCACATCATCGGTATTCATAGCTTGTAGTGAGGGTGTATGCAACGCGTCTATACACAGGATAATGGTGAGCGACAGTGATAGCTATGCGGCAGTTCGTGTTGTGCCGAGGCACTTATACCGTATGCTGAAGAAGTCGGGTGAAAAAGGGCTTCCAGTAGCAGTAGTCATAGGCGTAGACCCGCGTGTACTCCTCGCAGCGGCCACAAGCCCTCCCTACGGCGTATTCGAGCTAGGCATTGCCGCCAGTATGCTCGGAGGTTTAGCTATATGTCGTACACCCCGCTACAACCTACCAGTGCCTTGCGGCTCCTCCATGGTGGTGGAGGCGCGGCTCGGCCCAGATAGAGCACGCGAAGGCCCGTTCGTAGACCTCCTCCAGCTATACGACGATGTGCGCCAAGAGCCGGTGCTTCATGTAGAGTATATCTACGTGAACAAGGTCTACAAGCCATATATGCACGTGATACTTCCGGGCGGCTACGAGCATATGATGCTCATGGGGTTTCCGAGAGAGGCCGCGATTTATGAAGCTGTGTCGCGCGCAGTAGCAGGGGTCTCTAAGGTAAGGCTAACACCAGCAGGCGGTATGTGGCTTCACGCGGTCGTGTCCATCGAGAAGCAACATGATGGTGACGGCAAGTCTGCAGGGCTAGCAGCCCTCGCTGCACATCCTAGTCTTAAGCACGTGGTGGTAGTAGACAGCGACATAGACCCTGACGACTCTAGGCAGGTTGAATGGGCGATAGCCACACGTCTACAGGCTGACCGCGGGCTCGTAGTTATACCGGCTGCGCGTGGCTCTACGCTAGACCCGAGCGCACAGGAGGGGCTCACATACAAACTCCTAGTGGATGCGACAATGCCTATACGTGACCGCGGCAAGTACGTAAGGCCTACTATAGGGGGTCAAGGCTAGGCCTTGTACCTTACCCGCGAGGAAGAACGTATACTAGCCGGGGAAGAGGGGCCATCACGCCAGCTAGCAATGAAACTCATAGTGCGTGTCGGCGAGGCTCTTGGTGCAGAACGCCTAGTAAAAGTATCGCATGTGCATGTGAGCGGAGTATCGTACAGTAATATAGGAGACTACGGCCTAGAGTTCATCGAGGCACTAGCAGCCAGCGGGAGGGTCGCAGTCTACTCGACATTCAACCCCGCTGGATTCCCCCTGGGGGGTCTCGAGCCACCCTACGCGGTGCCTAGAGAGTACGTGAACAAGCAGAAGAAGATAATAGACACGCTCATACGCATGGGTTTCGAGCCTAGCGGCACGTGCATCCCATACACGCTACGCGAGCCGCGTCTCGGCGAACACCTGGCATGGGGCGAGTCTAGTGCTGTAGCTGTTGCGAACACCCTCTACGGTGCTAGGACAAACCGGGAAGGCGGGCCAGTAGCACTAGCAGCAGCGCTCGTCGGGAGAATATACCTATGGGGGCTCCACCTCGACCATAACCGTAGACCTACTAAGCTTGTAAAAGTCGGGGCCAGCATAAGAGATGTATTGACCGCGGGGGTCCTAGGCTATATAGTTGGTAGCAGCTTCTCCGGCGAAGTGCCGTACATCGAAGTAAATCCTCTAGACAAGTGGCAGGTGGTATCCCTGTGCGCAGCTGCAGCGGCGTCAGGGAACACAGCGATGTGCATTATAAAGGGTATTTCGCCGGAGGACCAGGGCCCGCCCCTAGGCGTCGAAAAGGTGGCAGTGGATCGCCGGGATATTGAGGCAGCACGTGAGGAGGTAGAAACAGCTAGCATAGATGAGGCAGAGCTATTCTTCACTGGGTGTCCGCATCACCCAGAGCATGTAGTGAACAAAATACTCCATGTGCTGGAGAGGCATGGCGTTAGCAGGCTTCGGCGCCCCATATGGGTAGCTATACCTGGTAGTGCGGCGAGGAGCCTACGCAGGGCCATAGCCGGGCTCAGAGAGCGCGGCGTATACATACTTCCTGGAACGTGTCTAGTAGTGAGCACGCTCAGTAGAGCTGGCATTAAGGCGATAGCTACCGACTCGGTCAAGACGGCCTTCTACATGCCTCGCAGGCATGGCATCAGAGTAGCACTCTCCTTTCTAGAGGACTTCGTAAAGAAATACGGCGTGTAACAGCAGCTGTGCCGAGAGGGATAGGAGATGAGGGAGCGCTTTGAGCTACGCGGCCTCGTAGAAGGCCGTGCTGCTGGTGAAACCCTGGTTGTCAGGGGCCGGTTATCTTTCTATGGGGAGGTAGACCCCGAGAAGGGTATACTTGTAGACGGCCGCAGCATCGCGGGGAGGATACTAGTCATGGAGGGTGGACGGGGAAGCACTGTAGGCCCCTATATACTCTATGCATTATCTAGGCGTAGGCTAGCCCCCTCAGCCATAGTCGTGGTAGAGGCGGAGCCTATACTTGTAGCGGGCGCGGTAATGGCAGCAGTGCCCTTGGCTGCAGGCCTACCTAGAGAGGTCCTAAAGCGTCTTCGCGACGGCTGTAGGGCGGAACTCGAATCAAAGCCGCCAAAAGCACTGCTAACAATCGAGTGTAGCGAGTAAAGATACGGGACTAGCTAGCCTGATTTCTTGACTGGCTTGACCGGGGCTTGTCAGAGTCATCTAGGCCCTCCTCTCTGGCCGATGTGGATATCATGTCGAGTATTCTTTCAACTCGTTCAAGCACATCAAGCCAGCTTCGTAGCTCATCGGCTACACTATTCCCGGACGTAGCTCCTGCACGCCTCACAACATCGCTGAGGCTATGAGCGACAAACCTCTCTAGTTCCTCTAGGACACTGCGCACAGTAATCCTCGATGCCTCGCTTTCGTCCCGGACTATGTAGACACGCCCGTGGACCGGGCAGACGACCTCACCGCTCCGGAGGCGGAACAGAGGAAGCCCACATGCAGGGCACCGCTCAGACAGCATAGCAGCTCCAGCACGTAGTAGGTCAGCCATACGCTTGATAGCTTCCGGGCTGCGGCCCCTCTCCAACCCTACACACCCATTCTATTAGGCTACGAAGCCTCTGCGAGGGCAGCGTAATAAGGCTGAGTTTAAAGCGTCCCCTGGCGAAGCAGAGGGGTCAGCTAGGGTGTGTAGCTAGGGGCCGCTTAGGCCCCTCACCCCGTACAAAGCCAGCCAGAGCACCCCCATCTTCCGAGGAGCCAGGACGGGGTGGTACCATGGCAGCCCCCATATACGACAATGAGGCTAAAATAAGGCAGGCAATAGTAATGCTAATGAGGATAATAAACGACACAGCAGTGCCACGCAACATACGCCGTGCCGCAACCGAGGCAATAAAGCAGCTCCGCGATGAGAGCCTCAGTCCCGGCGTAAGAGCGGCAAACGCGATCAGCATACTTGACGAGATAAGCCAGGACCCTAATATGCCAGTATATGCTAGGACAATAATCTGGAACGTAATATCACTTCTAGAGACTGTTAGAGACTAAGCCAGCACGCAGCATGCTTCATGAGGGTCCGGTGTGCCCCTTAAACAGCGTTTTTCCCTGGGGAGTAGGACACGGGGACAAAAGCTCTAGGTCAGATACTCTAAGGCTTGGACCAGGGTATACGTCCTCTCCGGGTACCTGGTCTTCTAGAATGGGACAAGCCCAGAATATGGAGTTGTAGAAGACAGGATATAGTGAATGTGGAGCGACAGTTGACGGGGCTAGGCTGCGAAAACAAGCACTATACGAGGGGCGTGTATTGTTATAGCGTTATATAGGGACCTCTATTAGGGGTGCACGCGGATCGTACTTTATCTGTGGACGCCTTCTGGGTATCTCTATGCCCTCACTGCGTAGCAGCCTTTCTATGGCTTCTCTTATCACCTCGCTTCTAGTCAGCTTGCGCATTCTCGCGTAACGGTCTAGTAGCATAAGCATGTCTTCTTCTATCTTAAATGTGACTATCCGCTGCAAGACCCTTGTCCCAGGCTTAAACGGTGTTACCCTTGGGGTGTATATGGCAGGACATGTAACCCGAGTCGCTAGAGAGAGGGAGGAACGGAAGTATTACGCTATTTGGAGGAATGTAGTATATGTGTGATATATGTGGTGCGGGGGGTGGGATTTGAACCCACGCAGGCCTACGCCAGCGGGTCCTGAGCCCGCCCCCTTTGACCTGGCTCGGGCACCCCCGCGCCCACGAG